>JASFUE010000012.1:0-20286 GCA_050050435.1 Burkholderiales bacterium
ACGGTGCCGACGGAAAAATCATTGACATGACGTTGCCGTCCTTAGACGGCTGGGGCGTCCAGTTCAGTGGCGGCAGTTCTCTTGTCGCCCAGTACCAGTCACCGGCAAAGACCGCCTGCAACTGCAAGGCGGCGGGACCATCGATACGCACATGGGTATCACGCCAGGGCGTGAACTCCGAGTCGAGTCCGAGATATTCATCTCCGACATTGTGCCCGCCAACCCATCCGCTGACACCGTCGACCACGACGATCTTACGGTGGTTGCGGAAGTTGAGCTGGAACCGGTTTCCGGCCCCTTGCGTCGGCCTGAACGAACTGACCTCGACGCCCGCTTGCCTGAGTTCCTCTATATAGGATCTGGGCAAACCGCTGCTCCCGACTTCGTCATACAGCATGTAGGCGCGTACGCCGGCCTTGGCTCGCTCGATGAGCGCCGCCTTCATTCGCCGACCCAGCCCGTCGTCATGGAACATGTAGAACTGCACCAGGACATATTCCCTGGCGGCCGCGATACCGGCCAGAATGCTGTCAAATGTCTCTTCGCCGTTGATTAGCAGTTTGACGTGGTTGCCGCGGGTCATCCCCATTCCGGAAAGTCTTTTAACCGCGGAATAAGTGCTCGCGACTTCACCCGTATCAACATTCCAGCGCTCGAGATTTGCGCGAATTGTCTCCCTCAGATTGTCTATCTCATCCTGGTTCGCCTCATAGGCTGCAGCCATTCCCTCAAACTTGCTGCGACCGAGAACGAGATAGGCGGGCACAGCGACGAACGGCATGGTCACCAGCGATACTGACCAGGCGACGGCACCGGGCGCCGTGCGTACGGTCATGATCGCATGCACTGCCAGTGAAAAACCGGCCAGGTAGAAGGCTCCCACGATTAGCGTAAGCACTTTGGTTCTTCTTCTGATTCGCACCTGCAGCGCCCTCCTTCAGCAAATCGCGCGGCGATCGGCAATGCTTGATTAGAATAGCAATTTCGTTTTCGGACAGTTAGACCTGTTCCGCGCCATATCTCTCGCGACCCGCCAACACTCGAGCGGTAAACCGGCGCGGGCCGGATCAGCCTGCTCTTGCCATGACGGCTGTGGCTCCCTGTTACAGCACAACCGCGCTGTTTGGCAACTCGTCCGGGTTCTCTCCGGACGCCGGGAAATGCGTTCTCAACAACGCGTCTACCGATTCTATTCCGTCGAGCGCGCCTTGTTGGTAATGTCCGCTGTGGAAGCAGGACTGCATGTGCGCACAAATCTTATCCCATTGCGCTTTCGGGACTTTGGCATTGATGCCCCGATCAGCAACGATTTCGATCGCGCGATCGATGAGCTGCACGTAGATCAGCACGCCATTGTTTTCTTCGGTGTCCCACACCCCCATCTGCGCGAACAAGGCTTCTGCACGCGCGCGCGGGTTCATGCCGCGCAGCAATACGGGCAAATCAAGGTCGCCCTCGATGACAAAACACAGTTCACCGCGATGCGACTTCTCCGACGCACTGACCGCTTCGGTAATGTGCTGAAGAACCGGTTTTGGAAAAACGCGATGCGCCCACCAGTCGGGAATCAGCAGATGCTTCGCAATTCGCACGAGACGCATATCAATATCCCGGTCTACCAGCGTCCACTCGCTCCGCCGCCACCTGACAATCCACCTCCCCCGCTGAAGCCGCCACCACCGAATCCGCCAGCTCTACCGAAACCCCCACGCGTCCAGCCCCCGCCCATGCCGCGGTATGCGCGGCCGCCGGAAATGCCGGCGAACAGGCTAAACAGAAACACAAATAAACCGACAATTAGAGCTGCAATGAGGGAACCAATGACCAGCCATACAAGAAAGCCGAGAACGCCGCCGGAGATTCCAGCACCGAGAAAGCGGCCGAATACCGCCGTGAACAACCGGCGACCTATCATCAGGATAACGAATACCGGAAACAACCAGTCGAGATTGACACGCGCCTTGGAAACGACAGTTTGTTTTGCCGGCGGCAGTGGCTCGCCCTCAATGACTTTCATCATGCGCGCGACCCCGGCGTTGATGCCGGCGTAAAAATCGCCGCGGCGAAATTGCGGTGTAATGTCTTGCTCAATGATGCGCTTGGCAATGGCATCGGGAAGGATACCTTCGAGGCCATAGCCAACCTCGATTCTCAAGGTACGGTCGTCCTTCGCGACTACCAGCAGCACCCCGTCGTCCACGCCCTTGCGGCCGAGCTTCCACTCTTCCTGAACGCGCACCGCAAACTGTTCGATGGTCTCTGGTTTAGTCGTGGGCAGAATCAGCACACCAATCTGCGCACCCCTTTGTGCTTCGAATTGTGCAAGCTGCTGCTCAATCCCTCTTTGCTGCTCATGGCTCAGAGTGCCAGTGAGGTCGGTAACACGAGCGCGCAACGGCGGCACCGAGACCTCCGCTGTCGCGGCACCTGACATGGCGACCAACCCTGCAAGCAGCAGGGCAACCGCCACGCGCCATCCGTGCGCTTGTTTATTCCTTGTTGAATTCAACTTTGGGTGGTTGTGCGATCTCGGCTTCGTTCTCGACCGCAAATTGTGGCTTGGTCTTGTAACCGAAAATCATAGCCGTCAGATTTGTCGGAAACGAACGCACCGTAACGTTGTATTCCTGAACCGCCTTGATGTACCTCTGGCGCGCCACAGTAATGCGGTTTTCAGTGCCTTCCAGTTGCGCCTGCAGGTCGCGAAAGTTGGCATCCGACTTCAGCTGCGGATAATTCTCCACAACCACCAGCAGGCGCGACAGTGCCGAAGTCAATTCCCCCTGTGCTTCACTGAATCTTTCAAGTGCTGCCGGGTCGTTCACCATCTCCGGTGTAGCCTGGATCGAACCGACCTTCGCGCGGGCCTCGGTCACGCCCAGCAGTACACTCTTTTCCTGGGCCGCAAAACCCTTGACGGTTTCCACCAGATTGGGAATCAGGTCAGCGCGGCGCTGGTATTGGTTCACCACTTCCGACCAGGTGGCGTTGATATTCTCGTCGGTGCGTTGGAGCGTGTTGTAGCCACAACCAGAAAGACTTCCGACCAGAAACACAGTCAGGGCCAGGGAAATAAAACGTTTCATCGTTGCTCCTCGCGGTTACGACATGCAATTACATTGGGGCACGCGCAGAAATCGCAAGGCGGCGGGCGACGTAGGGCGGCCGCACCCATTCGACCCACAAGCATGAAAAGCGCTTGCGAATCAAGCCCGTGCAAACTCCTCTGACGCACTTCGCGCGGCCGACCCAATCATGATCAACGTCCAGCCAGCAAAAATCATCCGGACACCGAACAAGATTCCGATCGCCCAAACACCGGACACCGGATACTGGCTCCAAATCATGATGCCGAGAAGCAGCGAAACGATTCCGCTGAAAAGTGCCCAGCCCCAGCCTGCGGCCGGTTTCGCCTGAAACGAAAGCATTGCCTCGAAAATTCCCGAAACAATGAAGTACGCTGCAAGAAACAATGTAAGCGAAACCAACGCCACATCCACGTTGACAACCATATACCCGCCAACGAGCACCGTCAGCAAGCCAACGATGACGCTGACTGCGCCAGTTTTCCCCTTGATCGCGAACACCAGTTGGCCAATACCACCGATGAGCAGCAAGATCCCGACTGCCAATGCTACGGAAAGACCTGCGAGCAATGGCGATCCAATCGCGAGAAATCCCATTATCAAGACAATGACGCCCATCAGTATCGTGAGACCGGCGTGCTTTTTTATCTCCCCGAAGAATTCCGAGCGAATACTCTGGCTATCGTCCGACATCTTGTGACCTCCTCCGCTGTTATCAGCATTCCAGTACGAAAGCGCACAGTTTGTGGTTCGCTTCGCGAACCGTTCAGCATTTTAACTCTCATCAATTCCATGGACATAGTTGCCTTGACACGAACATGTTGAAACAAGCGCTGGCCGGGAGAGTGACATTGCGTCACCTCGGGCTAGCCTATTGAAATTCTGTCTTGCAACCTCCCCTGACAGGCCACTGAAACCGCCGTAAGATGGCTGCATCCACTCGTGAACCAATGAACGACGTCAATTCTGAGCTCGCCTTGCGCTGGATCGCGCATCTCGATATGGACGCGTTTTACGCCTCCGTCGAACTTCTGCGCTACCCGGAGTTGCGTGGCCGACCCCTCGTGGTCGGTGGACGCCGTGCCCATGCGCCGGAGCGACTCGCCGACGGGTCAAAGCGGTTCGCTTCTTTGCGCGATTACACGGGGCGCGGCGTGATTACTACCGCCACCTACGAAGCACGGGCGCTGGGCGCGCATTCCGGCATGGGATTGATGAAAGCAGCCGCTCTGGCGCCCGATGCAATCCTGTTGCCCGCCGATTTTGACGAATACCGTAAATATTCAAGGATGTTCAAGGCCGCTGTCAGGCAAATCGCTCCACAGATCGAGGATCGCGGTATCGATGAAATCTATATCGACCTGAGTGACCTTGCCGGGGCAACAGAGCCCGGCGATGTTGACCGTCATGCCGATGTGCGCGATATCGCCTTGCGCATCAAGTCAGCCGTTCACAAAGCAACGGGGTTGACTTGTTCGATCGGTCTTGGCCCCAACAAACTGTTGTCGAAACTGTGCTCCGAGCTCGACAAACCGAATGGCCTGACCATTATCACCATGGCGGAAGTGCCGGGACGCATCTGGCCGCTGCCGGCAAGCCGGATCAACGGTATCGGTCCCAAAGCCAGTGAAAAGCTCGCGGCGCTCGGCATCAATACCATAGGGGAGCTAGCCGCCAGCGACGAAACCTGGTTGAAACGGCAATTCGGACCGAATTTCGGGTCCTGGTTGCACCGCGTCGCACTTGGCCTCGACGATCGCCCAATCGTCACTCATAGCGAGCCAAAATCCATCAGCCGAGAAACCACGTTCGAACGCGATCTGCACCCGCGCCATGACCGGGACGAACTCGGTCGCCTTTTCACGCGGTTGTGCGAACAGCTTTCAAACGATTTGCAGCGCAAGGGATACGCCGCGAAAACGATCGGTGTGAAACTGCGATTCGACGATTTCAGAATTATTACGCGGGTCGTTACCGCAGACGCCTGGATTCAGGACGCGGCCAGCATTCGCCACTGGGCCAGCCAGGCCCTGAAGAAAGCCCCGCTCGGCCAAAAGCTGCGCTTGCTGGGCGTGCGTGCGGAAAATCTCTGTAAAGTCGATGCCCTCCCCGCGCTCCGGTCCGATCGCAAAGGGCCCGATCACGAACGGACCGATCGCGAAGGGCATGACCAGCTCAGTCTCGGATTTCTCACGCCGCCGGATTGATTACTGTCATACCAATCGGCACCGGGTAACCCGGGCGGCTGCCCGCAAACGCGGCCCCGGACCCGGGCATGGCCTCAGGCAGCCAGCCGGGGGATAATATTAAGTTACGACATTCAAGGAAAGGCAGCGCCATGCCAGGCTCCATACTCACCGACGATCAACGCGCCCAGTTCGAGCGCGACGGCTACGTGATGGTCCGCAAACTGTTTGATGATGAGGAAATTGCCATCCTGCGTGCCGCCATCGAAGGCGACGAAGCGCTACGCAGCCGTTTGTACAATCGCAACGATGCTTCGGGCAAGAACACGCGCATGGCAATCTGGAACCACCCCGGCGACAGCGTCTACGGTCTGGCCGCGCGCAGCCACCGTGTGGTTGACACCATGGAAGATTTGCTCGGCGGCGAGGTGTATCACTACCACTCCAAACTCACCGCAAAAGAACCACGCGAAGGCGGCGCCTGGGAATGGCACCAGGATTACGGCTATTGGTACCACAACGGCATCGTCTACCCGCACATGGCCAGCCTCATGGTCGCCCTTGACCATTCGACCCGCGAGAACGGCTGCCTGCAGGTGGTCAAGGGCTCACATCATTGCGGCCGCATCGAGCATGGCGTGCTCTCGGGTGAGCAGGTTGGCGCCGATCCGGTCCGGGTCGAGCAGATCGTCAAGCGCCTGCCGGTTGAATATGCCGAAATGGAACCCGGTGATGGCTTGTTCTTCCACTGCAACGTCTTGCACCGCTCGGATCAGAATCGTTCCGACAACCGGCGCTGGACTGTTATTCATTGCTACAACGCGGCGAGCAACAATCCATACGTGGAACATCACCACCCGTTCTATACACCGCTGGAGAAAGTCGACGACGATGCCATCAAGAAAGCCGGCGTCCGGTTCTCCGGTTCCGCCGAAGAGTTCCGGGCAGCATCGGCCAACCCGCCGGAACTGAAGAAGCGCATCGCCTGAAGGCGATTTTTGAAGGGCACCTGACTCACAGAAAGTTGACGCCGCAGATGGAGAAAACCCGTGATTGTTGAACAGATCTGGACCGCAAACGCGTATCGAAATTTCAACTACCTCATCGCCTGCGATGAAACAGGCGAAGCGATGGCGATCGACCCGCTCGACGCGAAGAAATGTCTGGCCAGGGCAAAGGAGAACGGTTGGGAGATCACGCAAATTCTCAACACCCATGAACACGGCGACCATACCGGCGGCAACCGGGCCATGATTGAGGCGACCAGGGCGAAACTGCTGGCGCACAAGAACGCAGCTTCGGCGATTCCCGGCATCGATCGCGGGCTCGGAGCGGGTGACATCATCAAGGTCGGCAAGACCGTCGAACTGGAGGCGCTCGATACCCCCGGACATACCATGAGCCACGTATGCCTGCTTTCACACACCGATACGCCGGCGCTCTTCTGTGGTGACACATTGTTCAATGCCGGTGCAGGCAATTGCCATAATGGCGGACATCCCAGCGAGCTGTACGCAACGTTCGCAAACCAGTTGGCCAAGCTGCCCGAGAACACGCGGATCTACCCCGGCCACGATTACATCGAGAACAATCTGCAATTTACGCTCGACCGCGAACCGGGCAACGAAAAAGCGAAGAAGTTGCTCGGGAAAATCCACGATCAGGATCCGAACCACGCACTGGTATCCACGCTGGCGATGGAAAAAGAAGTCAATAGTTTCTTCCGCCTTCATAACCCGGTGATCATTGCGCGGCTGCGCGAAGCGTTCCCGGATCTGCCCGAGAACCCGGATCCGAAAACCGTGTTCCTCAAGCTTCGAGAGCTGAGAAACAGTTGGTAGGCGATCCGCGCGCCTTAGCGCTGGTCAAAGCGTCTGCTGCGCAGGCGCTTTGACAGTACAAAACCCGACAATCTGGAGTTAACAATGCAGTACCAAACCTTACCCGGCACCGACATCAGTGTTTCCCGCGTTTGCCTCGGCACCATGACCTGGGGCGAACAGAACACCGAAGCACAGGCACACGAACAACTCGACTACGCCATTGGCCACGGAATCAATTTCATCGACACCGCGGAGATGTATCCGGTGCCACCCAATGCCAAAACGCAGGGACGAACCGAGAAGCATCTTGGCAGCTGGCTCAAGGAGCAGCCGCGCGACAAGCTGTTCATCGCCACCAAGGTGGCCGGGCCGGGCCGGCGCGACTGGATTCGCGGCGGGCGTACCGACCTTACCCGCGACGTTATTGCCGAAGCCGTGGATACCAGCCTCGAGCGATTACAGACGGATTACATCGACATCTACCAGATCCATTGGCCGCAACGAAACGTTCCAATGTTTGGCGGTGTCGAGTTCGATCCGAAGAAAGAAAAGGATGGTCCGACGATCCGCGAGCAGGTCGAAGGCATGGCGGCAATGATCAAGGCAGGAAAGATTCGTTACTACGGCCTGTCAAACGAAACGGCGTGGGGAGTCTGCGAATTTCATCGTATCGCAACAGAACTGGGCGCGCCCGGACCGGTCACCATACAAAACAGCTACAGCCTGATCTCTCGCAATGTCGACAATGATCTGGCCGAAGCTCTGTTTCGCCAGAAAATGTCACTGCTTGCCTACAGCCCGCTGGCCGCCGGCCTGTTGACAGGAAAGTACATCGGCGGCGCAAAACCGCCGGGCGCACGCTTCACACTGTTCGACAACCTTGGTGCGCGCTTCAGAAAAGCGATCGTGCCCGAAGCGATCGATGCCTACGCCACGTTGGCAAAGCAACGCGGGATGACATTGATCGAACTGGCGCTTGGCTACGTCAACAGCCGATGGTTCCTGGGCGCATCCATCATTGGGGCGACCAACATGAAGCAACTGGAAGAAGACATTGCGGCAGCACAACTGCAACTGGATGAGGATACACTCGAAGCGATCAGCGAACTGCAGGCGCGCTATCCGAACCCGGCACCATGATCCACTAACCAAGAAAAACCCGCCGCGGAGAACGCAGAGGGCACCAAGGATAATCGAGAAGCGAATGCTTCACGGAAACAGGTCAGTGAACCCGTCGGCTCGCGTAACATCAGGATCGATCGGCCAGGTCGATACCGATCAAGTGCTAGTTCAGTTAAGGTTTGCTCCGCATCCCCGGCGTCAGGAGCTTAACGAAGTTATTGGCTTCGTGACCTAGAGCGCCGCCGTCGATGACGAGTCACGCAAGCCATGCTCGGCGAAGAAATCGCAGATCATTTCGCTGGCATTGGGTCCGCGTGGATCACTGAACGGGAAATTCTGCGGACCACCGCTCCAGGCATGCCCCAGTCCCGCCACCATGACTTTGCGGATCAACGGCGTCCCGGCACGCTGCACATCAGTCATCTCAAACCGATATCCTGAATTGAAGCGATCAGTTCTGCTTTTCAGCAGCACTTCGCCTGGCTGGGTATTCCCGTCTTCGGCCAGCAACTCGTTCATGACCGCAAACTGGCTGACGACCTGCTCGGCATTGAGGGGATTAACGACCTCGTCCTCGTTCCCGTGTATCACCATCGCCGGCATCATGTCGGTCTTGCCTCGCGCCTGGATAAATGCACGCTTGCCTATTTCATGTAAGTCGATGCGCGCGCCCTCCTGCATCGCTTTCATCGCGTTGTGCGACGAAGTTGCAGCGCCATACGCCAGCCCCGAGTGCAATGCACAGGCTGCAAACAGATCGGCGTGGCAAACCGCCAGGTTGTTGGCCATCGCCGCACCCGCCGACAACCCGGCAATATAGATGCGCCTGGTATCGACGTGGTATTCCTGCGCCAGGGCGCGGATCATGTCCGCCAGGATGGCTGCTTCACCTGCACCGGTCTGCGCCGAGCGCGAGAACCAGTTCCAGCAGCGCATGGAATTGGCCAGTCGACGCTGCTCCGGATACAGAACCAGAAAATTGTCGCGATCGGCGATACCGTTCATGCGTGTCAGGCTGACGAAGTCGTCCGCGTCCTCGCGGCAGCCATGCAACATAACGACCATCGGCCAAAGCTTGCCGGTGGTGTAATTCTTTGGTTGATACAACAGGTAATGGCGACGCCCGGCAGTCAGTTGAACCAGTGCAAATGTGCGTCCGAACGCCGAGTGATTGCCCTTGAACAACCTCCCCTGCGGAGCACGCGCACTGCGGCGAAACCAGGCAGCGATTCTTTTGTAAAACGAACTGAAAAAACGTCTGATCACGAGTTACTTTCAAACAATACCGGATCGCGGAACTTCGACTGACACAATGCCAGTCAATGCCCTTGTCTGGTGATGACGATGCTTCAAAAGGGTGCGCCGGCTTCCGTGTTCTTTACGCCCTCGTCGCGTGGCGAAGCAGTTGACGCACCTTCTGGCTATGGAGTTTGCAAAGCTTCCAGATTGCGAAACTGTTTCACAGACAATAGCCAGGGAGTTGATCATGTGCACCCTGATCCCGATAGCAAGAACGCGGCCACGTGCCGGTTGTCCGGAACTGGAATATGAGGACGAATATGGGTCAGTGATGACGCCATATGGCGACAATCAACGTCGTGATGGCAAAAGGATTGCTGACAATGCGTTCGGGCATTGCGCTTCGTGCTCACACCGGCTGCGTTGTTTCTGCTTCGCGTCGCGCGGCGAGGTAGCGATTGAGGATGTCCTGCTCGATCCGGGTGCGCTGTTCGGCCAGACAGGGAAAGCGCAATGTGAGCTCGACCTTGCCGGCGTCAGCAATCTTGACCGTGACCCGGGGCTCGGCCGATGGCATGACGACAAATTGCTCGCCCTCGAGTGCGTGCAATGCTCTCTGGGTCGGCGCGACATAATCGGAACAGACTTCCTTCGTCGCCTGCAACAACAGGTACCTTTCGCGGTCGACATCGTCGGCGGCGGTGAGCGGGATGACGGTCAGTCCAAGCTGATAGTTTCCGAGGCGGGAATGATTCTTCATGGGATGTGTGACGTAAAAACTGTTCGGAAACTGCACCACCCTGCCGGTAAACAGGTGCTCGGCATTCATCTCCAGCACCGTGGTACTCAGCAAGGTCTGATCGATTACTTCACCCTTGACACCGTTGATCTCGATGACATTGCCAAACTCGAAACTTCGGCTCGTCGTGCGGTAGATATAACCGAGAATCGAAGTCAGGAGCTCCTTGCCGGCAATCACCAGCGCGACAGACAACGCCGCCAGTGACAGCGCCGCGGTACGGATCTCCGAGCGCCAGACGAAAACGAGCAGAATCAGCGCAACGAGAAGCAGAAAATTGCGCCAGAACACCGAAGCCCGCAGTTTGGTCTCCCGCGACAGGCGCGTCTGGGTTCGCAGAACCGCGGAGATCACAAAGTTGATCACCACGACTCCAACGAAAATAATCAGCGTGCCGATGATCTCTGGCGCAATGGTATGGATCAGGGAATGATTGTTCATGGTGCAAATGTCTAGCGCGGAGAATGATTCGGGGCGCCGGGAAACGGGCGGGTGTCTCGAGATGCTGCCACGCCAATCCACCGCGCTACCGGCCAGCCGCAATGCTCATTCAGTCGGCCCGTCGATACTTCGCCTTTTGATCAAGCCTTTGCCTCTCTAACAAATTTGCCCCGGTCATGATTCGGACAGTTCATCTTCGAACACCTGTCCGAAGATTGTCCACGCCGTGAGGAACAATGCCGCTATTACCGGGCCAATCACCAGGCCAAGCGCGCCGAACAGACCGAGCCCGCCTAGCGTGCTGACCAGGACCAGCAGGTCAGGCATTCTGGCGCCTTTGCCTACCAGTCGCGGGCGCAGAACATTGTCTACGGTGCCGACGACCGCCGCGCTCCAGATTGCCAGACCCGTGGCGGCGACGGTCTGGCCATCAAGGAGGAGGTATATCACCGCCGGTATCCAGACCAGAGCCGTACCAATGCCCGGAATGATCGACAGAACCACCATGATGGTGCCCCAAAACGCTGCTCCCGGAATACCGGCGACCGCCAATCCGATACCCCCCAGCGCACCCTGCACGATACCGATTACCAACGTGCCCTTGATGGTGGCTTTGCTTACCGACAGCCCCACTTTCAATATATTGTCCTTGTCAGAACCGGAAAGCGGCAAGTAGCCCATCAGCTTTTGCACCAGCGCCGGACCGCTTATGAGGAAAAAGAACATTGCGTAGAGCATGACAAACAGGTTGATCAGAAAGACCGCCGTAATCTGGGTGACCTTGGAAAGGCTATTCACCAGAAAACTGCCCGCCCTGCTGGCGATTCCCGCCACCTTGGTCATGATTTGCTCTCGATACGGTTCGAGCTTCTCGCTGTATGGCACCCATTCGGGCAAAGTGTGCTCGCCGTCACCCGAACTCTCCAGTTGGCGCTCTACCCACGGTGCGACTATCTGGGTTACCTGGACCGCTTGCCCGACAACGATACCGAAGAACAGAATCAACGGTACGACAACCGCGCCGAGGACGAGTACCAGCGTCGAGACAGAGGCCAGGGTTGCGCGGCCGCGAAAATGATCCAGCAGCCAGCGGTAGACCGGGTAGATCAGACCGGTAAACACCGCGGCCAGAAACAGCGCGGCGAGAAAACCCTTGATGGTGGCGACGAAAACGACCGTGATCGACAACACCAGCAGGAGCACGAAGCCCTTGCGGAACCGGTGACGTGCTTCAAGCTGTTGGGTCATGGTCGTTTCGATCCCGAGTCGAAATGAGAGCGGCAGGCGGAACGGGTGTAGGCCTTCGCCGGCATCGATCGCAAGCGCACTCTAGCATGTCGCCCTCCGACAGGGTCATTCGAATGAATCCCGGCTATTGCACGAACCGATGGGTTCGAACAGCGGAACCGGGGCCGAATCGCCGCTCCCGCATGTTCCGCCCGGAGTCAGGTTATGCTCAAAGTCCCGGCGTGCTGCCGTGCGAATACAACTTCTCGTGTTGTTGCTGGCACGGCAGGCAGCGTTTCGCAGTCGGATAGGCCATCAGCCGGTCAAAATCGATGCTGTTTGCGCAATCGACGCAGATGCCGAAGCGACCCGCCTGCATACGCTGCCGTGCAGATTCGATATCCCGGATTTCGTGAATATGACGATCGATCATTGCAACGTTCAGATCCGCCAGTGCATCGGCAAACGAAAAGTCGCCGCTGTCCGGCGGCGTGCGACCCATCAGTTCTGATATCTGCTCGTTTTCCCTGGCGTCGAGCTCGCCGCGCACTTCCTCGAGAAGCTCTGCGTGGAGGCGTTCGAGTTCTTTTCCGATTTTGCTGGTCTGCGACTGTGTCAGTGCCACGGTCAGTTCCCCCTGGTCTATATCGAAATGGGTACTAGGCTTTTATCTTCACTTGTATCCGCCCTCAGCGAACTGGTCTTGCTCATTACCGGTAACACGCCCGGTCGGGGCAGTTTCAAGCAGCCGCCGGCAAACTGTCGCGCAGCGCCACCAGATCATCTTCGCCGAGGGTTTCCTTCTCAAGCAGCAAACGCGCGCCGCGTTCCAGAACGGTGCGCCTGCCCTCGAGCAAGCCGGTCGCAGTCTTGAACGCACTATCGACGATATCACGCACCGCGCAGTCGATCTCGCGAGCGGTTTCTTCACTGTATTCTCGCGCACCCGGCAACGGCACATCGGCGGGGCCTTGCAACATTGGAGCACGCTCGGTCTCATATGCGACAGGTCCGAGCTTATCTACCATGCCAAAGCGAGTCACCATGCTGCGCGCAATATTGGTGACCTTGGCCAGGTCATCTGCAGCTCCCGTGGAAAGGTGGCCAAACACCACGTGCTCGGCAGCGCGTCCGCCAAGTAGCACCGCCATCCTCGTGTCCAGTTCCTCGCGTGTCATAAGAAAACGGTCTTCGGTCGGCCGCTGGATTGTGTAACCGAGTGAACCGATGCCGCGCGGGATGATGGAAACCTTATGAACGGGGTCGGAGCCCTTGAGCGACATTGCCACCAGTGCGTGGCCCATTTCGTGATAGGCAACCACTTCACGTTCACGCTTGTTGAGAATACGCGACTTCTTTTCCAGGCCGGCGACGATGCGCTCTACGCCATTGCTGAAATCGTCCATGGATACGGCTTCTGCCCCGCGACGTGTCGCCAGGAGCGCCGCCTCGTTAACCAGATTGGCGAGATCGGCGCCGGAAAAGCCTGGAGTGAGCGCAGCAATCTTCTCGGCGTCAATGTCGCCTCCCAGCCGCACTTTTTTCAGATGCACCTGAAGAATCTGCACCCGGCCAAGCTTGTCGGGACGATCCACCAGCACCTGCCGGTCGAAGCGTCCGGCCCGAAGCAATGCCGGGTCGAGAATCTCCGGCCGGTTGGTGGCAGCAAGCAGGACCAGACCAGAACTGGGATCGAAGCCATCGAGTTCGGCAAGCAGCTGGTTGAGCGTCTGTTCCTTCTCGTCGTGCCCGCCGAGCGAATAGGCACCACGCGCACGCCCGAGGGCATCGAGTTCATCAACAAAAATAATCGCTGGCGCCTTGCTACGTGCTTGCTCGAACAGGTCGCGCACCCGGGCCGCGCCCACACCGACGAACATCTCGACAAACTCAGAGCCGTTGATCGAAAAGAATGGCACCCCCGCTTCCCCGGCAACTGCCCTTGCGAGCAGGGTCTTGCCGGTACCGGGCGGACCAACAAGCAGCACACCCTTGGGAACATGCGCCCCTAGCCGCCCATACTGCTGAGGATCCTTGAGGAAATTGACGACTTCGCGAAGCTCTTCCTTGGCTTCATCGACGCCGGCAACGTCGTCGAATGTAGTCCTGGTATCGGTTTCCATGTAAACCTTGGCTTTGCTCTTGCCGATCTCGAGAAAGCCACCGCCCAGCCCTTGCCTGCCGGCCATCCGCCTGAGCAAGAACATCCAGATACCCACGAACAGCAGTGCCGGAACAACCCAGGAAAGAATATCGCGCAGGAACGTATTCTCGACAGCCTGCGAATATTCGACGCCGTACTTGTCCAGCTCCGCGGCCATTTCCGGTTTGACGCGCGTGGTGACAAAACGGCCATGATTATTCACGGGCTGGGTAAACTCACCCTCAATGGTATTGGCGCGGATAACCACGTCCTTGATGCGCCCGTCCTTGAGGTACTTCTGGAAGTCACTATAGGGAATAGCCTCGACTTGTTGCATTTCTACCCACGCGCCGCGCAGGTACAACACCGCGAGGATGGCCAGAAGCCAGTACCAGATCGCGAACTGAGATGGTCTCTTTAGTGGCATACCGAGGTATCAAACAGAGGATAAGTCCTTCAGGGCAAGCCGGCATTTTGGCGCCGCAGCAAACTGCAAGGACGTGGCGCGCCCGGTAAAAACGCAGCAAAACGCACACTTGCAACGAAGGCCAACGTTATAGACTTAGTATCAGCAAGCGTTGATCTTGCGCAAAACAAGTGCTCCGGCATCCATGGATGATACTGCGTTATGAGCAGGGTTTTCGAATCTCGGGGCGAAGCGGCACGCAGGCTTGCCGAAGCCCTCGCGCATTACCGCGGACGCAATCCTCTGGTACTGGCAATTCCGCGCGGCTCGGTCAAGATGGGCAAAGTGCTTGCCGATGCGCTGGAGGGTGAGCTCGACGTGGTATTGGTGCGCAAGCTGCGATCACCGCTGAGCCCGGAACTGGCGGTTGGATCCGTCGACGAGTCCGGCTGGACTTACGTTGCCGGGCACGCCGCGCGATCAGGTGCAGACGAGGCGTACCTGCGACGAGAGAAACGAAGACAACTCGAGACACTGCGCAAACGCCGCGCGCAGTACACGCCGGCACGGCCTCCGATTGATCCGAAAGGTCGAATCGTGATTGTTGTCGATGACGGACTGGCGACGGGTGCCAGCATGATTGCAGCGCTGCATGCGGTACGTAACCGAGATCCCCAACGGCTCATCTGCGCGGTTCCAGTTGCCTCCCCCGCGAGCCTCGAGCGGGTCAAACCGCTTGCAGATGAGGCGGTGTGCCTGGAGGCACCGGCGGAATTCTATGCTGTCGGGCAGTTTTACCGGGATTTTCCGCAGGTCGAAGACAAGGAAGTGGTCGAGATCCTGCGTGAATATTCAAAACAACATCCGATAGGCCAGGCATGAACACGAGTAATTCGGAGCAACTTGTTTCAATTCCAGCCGGACAGGTGTCTCTCGAAGGTGCACTCCATATTCCAGAGGAGCGGGGAGCTATCGTGATCTTCTCGCATGGAAGCGGCTCGAGTCGATTGTCACCACGCAACCAGTACGTGGCTGATGAATTGCGCAAGCTCGGCCTTGGCACACTGCTACTGGATCTGCTTACGCGAAGAGAGGATAGCGACTACGAGCGTCGATTCGACATAGCCTTGCTGACAGAACGCCTCGAGCACGCAGTACGTTTCATCCGTAACAATCCCGGCACTGAGGCAGCCCCAATCGGATTGTTCGGCGCGAGCACGGGGGCCGCATCAGCATTGCGTGCGGCGGCAGACATACCGGAAGACATTGCAGCGGTTGTGTCACGTGGTGGTCGACCCGATCTGACAGGTGGCGCAACACTGGCGCGGGTTCGCGCGCCGACACTGATGATCGTCGGCGGCGATGATTTTGGCGTAATCGAGCTCAATGAGTCGGCCCGCGAGGCACTGGTAAATTGCGAATCCGAGCTGACCATCGTCCCCGGAGCAACGCATTTATTCGAAGAACGCGGCAAACTCGAGGAAGTTGCCCGACTTGCCGGCGACTGGTTTACCCGATATCTGCTGTCCTCGACCACCGGACCAGGATGAAATGGTGCTGACGGCGCCTCGAGCACCAGCGATCCGAGGTATCCCGTGGTTTGCGCCGTTCAGAAGACACTTGCTTACTGGTGGTGCTTGCCGACGCTGACGCGTTTTGCCTGTGGTCCTTCGGCAGCCATCTCTTCGATGAATTGAACATCGACGCCGGGGGCGAGTTCATCGAATGTGGGGTGCACAACGTTTTCCCTGCTGAAGTACAGTTCACGATCGTCCGCAGTGATGATAAACCCGTAACCTTCCGCGCCGAGAATGCGCGCAATCTTGCCGTGCTGTGGGGTTTCATGCGTCTTGACGTCCCCTCGCTTCTCCCGCACGGTGTCTTCTAACTGGCGCTGCACAGCGGCAAAGGCATCACGCAAGGCCACATAGATGTCTTCGTCATGCTTGCGGTTGGCTACGATTTCTTTCTTGCCCGGAACGCGCACGTCGATCCTGACGCTGAATTGGCGTCCCTGATGGTGATGCAGACGTTCCTCTTCAACGGTAACCCGACAACTGGTGATCCGCGGGTGAAACTCTTCGAGTTTCGCCGCCTTCTCGCGAATGTGTGCCTCGACTGCATCCGAGTGGTCAACATTGTGAAACGTAATTTGAACCGGGGTTTCCATCACATTGTTCCTGTGGCTGATTAGAGTGTGTCCGCGCGGCCAGAAGACAACGCAGGTAAGTCGAGCCCGGCCATCCGCTGACTCCGGCCACGGCATCACGGCCTGCTCTGGCAAAACCAGAAGTCTAGCTCCAATTAGCGGCCAGCTTGCTGATCCGGGTCAAGATCAGTGCATAATCCGCGGCATGCGCATTGCGCGACAGCCCGAGCGATGACATCTCCGGGCTTGGAATCATTATTGCGTAAGTGTACGCTCCGACATTTTCTCAAGCTCAAGGGTCTGTCGCTGGAAGTCCGGACCTTGGCGAACAACGCAGGCCAACCACACTGCACAAATGCTGCAAACCGTCGCCTCAGTTTCCGCCCTTTTTCTGAGCCTGGTGCTGCTGACCGGGGGAAGCACCATGCTCGGCACCTTGCTGGGTTTGCGTCTCGAACTCGAAGGCTTCAGTGCAGCGCGCACCGGTCTGGTGCTGGCATTTCACGCAGTCGGGTTTGTGCTCGGCAGCATCTACAGCGAGCGCATCATCCGCCGCGTCGGTCACATTCGTGCTTTTGCGGTATTCGGTGCGCTGGCGTCGGCGGCTATTCTGGCCCATCCCATGTACGTGAACGCGGAGTTGTGGATTGCGCTGCGCCTGATTGTAGGATTCAGCATCGCCGGCCTATTGCTGATCGTGGAGAGCTGGGTCAATGGTGTCGCTACTGCAAGAACGCGCGGCGCCCTGCTCAGTATCTACATGGTTCTGTTCTACCTGGCTTCTGCGGGCGGACAGCTGATGATCGGCCTTGGCAACCCCGCTCAGTTCTATCTGTTCAGTGTTTCGGCCATTCTGGTCGCATTGTCACTGGTACCGCTGTCACTGACACAATCAGTTGCACCACAATTACCAGAGGCGACCCGGGTCGGTGTGCGCGAGGTGTGGGACAACGCGCCCCTGGCAATGGCCGGCGCATCGCTCAGCGGCGTGGCGATGAGCGCCTTCAATACGATGGGCCCGATCTATGCCGCCCGGATCGGGCTGGATACGGCCACGCTGTCTGTATTCATGGGCGTAGCGATCATCAGCGCGATGCTGTTTCAGTGGCCGGTTGGCAAAATGTCGGACCACTTGGCGCGCAACCGGGTAGTGTTGGGTCTGGCTCTGTCCGGACTCGGCGCATCGGCATTGACCGCCTTCTGGGGGGACTGGTCAAACTGGCTGCTGTTCGCCTCGGCCGCCTTGTATGTCGGCTTCGCCTCGACGGTGTATCCGGTCAGCCTGGCGCTGGCGCATGACCGCATGCAACACGGTGAGGTAGTCGGCACCAATGCGACACTGTTGCTCGCTTTCGGTGCTGGCACCATCGCGGGCCCGCTTGGCGCTTCGCTGACAATCTGGTTGGTCGGCCCCCCGGGACTGTTCATATTTACCGCCGCAGTCATGGGCGCGCTCGGCATGATCGCGACGCACTACTGGAAAACACGCGGACAGATTCCGGTGGCCGAACAGGAACATTTCGTCGCTGTTACGCCGATTTCGACTGCTGCCCTCATGGAACTCGATCCGCGTGACGAAACCTACGAACAGCGCGAAGAAGCCGCGCGTGAGCATTCCATCGAGGACGCGGCCCATCACGGCCGCCACGCCGAGGACACCCGCGAACTCTAGCCGGATGTCTCCTCCGCTGATTTGTCCGGGACGCGTGCCGTCCCCGGCGCAGACCTGAGATTGAGCCAACTGCCGGCAAACACAATCGCCGCGCCGACGAACACCCATAATTCCAGCGGCTCACCGTACAAAAGATAGCCGATCACAGCAATGAATGGCAGGCGCAGAAAATCGATGGGCATGATTACCGAAGCGTCTTCGAGCATGAAGGCACGGGTAAGACAATAATGCGCGGACAAGGCCGCAGCGCCGACACCAAACACCCACGGCCACAGTTGCAGCGAAGGCCAGGACCAGTCCGCGACGGCTGGAACGAATGCAAGAGGCAACTGGACGGCAGTCGTCCAGAACAGGATCGCGAGCGGCGAGTCGGTCGCCGACAGACGCTTGGTCAGCGTGTGAGAGAAAGCGTAGGCAAAAGCCGCTGCCAGCACGATCAGTGCGACCGGGCTGACCACTGCGATACCGGGGCGCAGCATGACCAATACTCCGGCAAAACCGATGGCTATGGCGAGCTTGCGCTGTTTGCTGATCCGCTCGCCAAGGATGATCGCGGCAAGCAACGCGGTCCAGATCGGCATGGTGAATTCCAATGCAAATACTTCGGCCAGCGGAATCATTGCGATGCCATAAAACCAGCCGTATTGCCCGCCGTAGTGCGCCACGTTGCGCAACAGGTGGATGCGAAAGAAACGGGTGCGAATGTGACGCCAGCCGGCACGGCCAAGCACCACCACCATCAGCACGAAGCCGGCAAGGCTGCGAAAAAACAGAATCTGGAAAGTGGTCAGTTCGCCGGATAGTTCACGCCCGGCTACTGCCATTGTCGAAAACGACAGAATGGCACCGAACATCCAGAGAACAGCGCGCGCGAGGGGCGCCGACAACAAGTGAGGCAGCGTCACTCGTAACCCGTATCCGGGAGGCCGGCAGCGTCAGCGTAATACGGAATTCTGGTCAAAACTGCGGTCCGATCATCAGATAGGCGGCCCCCTGACCCAGGCTGGAATATCCATAGCCAAGATAAACTGAACCAACCACGGTATCCGCTCCCCAGTAAATCGATCCGGACGATACCCAGTCCCAGGGGTTTTCCATGAGCGGATCGTCTATGCGCCCGGCCTCGGCGGTGAATCCGACATACATGCCGCGCCCGAGTTGCGACGGCAGGACGGAATAACGGTGATAGAAATTCAGGACACCCAGATTGTAGCGATACCCTGTCAACTGATCGAGAAACAACCCTGACAGCCTGCCCGGGCCGCCGAGCTGGAACAGCTCAGAGACCGGAAGATCGCCGCCGAGATCGTCGCCCCACTCCAGCCGCAGACCGACGGTGTTTTTGCCAAAGGTCTGGACGCCGTGCAGAATGACTTCTCCGCGCGTGTAATCCGCGTCCGAATTCCAGGACTCTTTCGAAGAGCGCAGGTTAAATGCGGCAAGCCAGCCTTTCGTGGCAAAGCTGACATGGTCAAGCTGATCGACGACACCACTGAACTTCAGGCCAATGAGCGTCAGTTCCTCACGCGGAACCAGGACCGTGATCGCACCTAATTCGGGATCTTCCTGAAGGTTTTCCCCATAAGGGCCAAGGCGCACTTCACCAAGGCTGCCGGTTAGTCCGAAATCCAGACCGATACGTTGCGTGTTTTCCCTGATCTGACCGAGACGGATCTCCTTGTCATAGAGCTGGGTGAAAGTACGCCTGATCTCGATTGATGGCGCAACGAAGGCGCCGTCGCGAATCTGCAAAGGCTGCAGGAATTCCGCCGCGAAAAACGAGTCGTAACCGAGCTGTGCATCTGCTCGCCATTCCGCGCCAAAACGATTGGCCCAGGTACGGCGGTAACTGACAGCGACGTTGGCTTGGGTAGGACTGCTGAAATCAGTAATTGCGCTGACTCCGAGCTTGATATAGCCCGGCCCCCACGGTTTGGCCTGCGCATCGACTTCAATGGTGGAGCCATCTGCGCCGGGAGCGATCGAATAGCCA
>JASFUE010000013.1:0-20248 GCA_050050435.1 Burkholderiales bacterium
GTCTGTGGTGCATCGGCGCATCGCGCGCCCAGTCGCTGTGCACAACCGAAATCGAGCTCGCCCAGGGACACAGCCTGAATGATTTGCTGCCAACGGGAGACGATGGGCCGTTTTGGCAGCGGCTGGTCACCGAGTTGCAGATGGTGCTTCATGAACATCCCGTCAACATGGCCCGTGAACAACGAGACGAGCCGCTCGTCAACAGCGTTTGGCTCTGGGGTGGAGGCACAGCTTGCGGCATTCACAGGCATTTCGACAGGATGAAAGTTACCGATCCACTGTTGCGTGCCAGCGCCAGGCTCTCGGGCGCCCAACTGGCGCAGTCCGCATGCAATTTCGACGACTTGATTTCGGTTGATGCTGCTCCGGGCCAACACAGTATGGTGGAATTTGATTTTTCATCCGATAGCGAACCCGCCGGCACGTTGTCGCGGCTCGAGTCAGACTGGATGGCGTTGGCCTGGCAGGCACTCGGGGAAGGCCGGCTCGATGAACTCACGGTGGTGGTGGTTGCTGATCCGGGGCGCCTTCTCATTTGCCGCTGTGACCGCAAGGCACGGCGAAGGTTCTGGAAACGAAGCAAGCCATTCGACCAGCAACTGGATCGCTGGCAACTGGAGCGATGAAAACAGAGTCAATACAGATAGAACCGGTGAGCGACTCTTCTGCCACGGCTGCGCCGGCAGTCGTGGCGCGCGATTTTGATCAGGATGCATTTGCACGTCTCGTCGAGCAACGGGTTCACCCGGTTATGGCAAGAATCTATGCAGCAAGGGGTATCGTCAGCGATGAGGATCTCGACACCGCTCTGGGGTCGCTGTTGCCGGCCGATAGCTTGCTCAACTGTGATTTGGCGGCCAAACGCCTGGCGCAGTCGATTGCCGGCAAACAACGCCTGTTGATCGTTGCAGACTATGACGCTGATGGCGCTACCGCCTGCGCGCTTGGGGTCAGCGTGTTGCGCCAGCTCGGTGCCGACATCGACTATCTGGTACCTAACCGGTTCGAACACGGCTATGGCCTGACGCCGGAAATCGTCGATCTCGCCGCGGCACATCGCAAGCCGCAACTCATTATTACTGTCGACAACGGCATCGCCAGTGTGGAAGGTGTTGCGCGCGCCGCCGAACTGGGCATCGAAGTCCTGATTACCGATCACCATTTGCCAGGAGACACACTTCCGGGCGCCGCCTGCATCGTCAACCCGAATCAACCCGAAGACGCATTCCCGAGCAAGCATCTGGCCGGTGTTGGCGTCATGTTCTATGTACTGATGGCGTTGCGTGCCGTGCTGCGTGATCTCGACTGGTTTTCCGGAGACAAGCCGCCCAATCTCGCCGATCAGCTTGACCTGGTGGCGCTGGGGACAGTGGCCGACGTCGTTCGGCTTGACCGGAACAACCGTACTCTGGTGGCGCAAGGATTGAAGCGCATCCGGGCCGGGCGCGCCCGTCCAGGCATCGAGGCCTTGTTCAGTGTCGCCGGGCGTGATTCACGTAAAGCTTCGGCAACCGATCTCGGATTCATTCTCGGGCCGCGGCTCAATGCTGCCGGTCGGATGACCGACATGTCTCTGGGCATCGAATGCCTGCTTTCAACCAGCGCGCAGCGAGCGCATGAACTCGCTTCGCAACTTGACGCGCTGAACCGTGAACGGCGAGAGGTCGAGGCGCAGATGCAGGCCAGCGCGCTGGAGTTGGTAGACAAGATCGAAGTCAACGCACAGTACGGGCTGGCGCTTTTTGACCCGGACTGGCACCACGGCGTGGTCGGCATTCTCGCCTCGCGGCTGCGTGAACGCTTCCACCGGCCTGTGATTGCGCTGGCACCGTCATCGGACAGCGAGGCAAAGGGTTCGGGTAGATCCATTCCGGGACTGCATTTACGCGATGCCCTTGATTTATTGACCAAGCGTCATCCCGGGCTGATCCTGAAGTTCGGCGGGCACGCAATGGCGGCAGGATTGACGATACGGCAAGCGGATATCGACGCCTTTGCCGATGCCTTCGATTCGGTTGTGCGCTCGCTGGTCGATCCCGGGGATCTACAGCAGAAGATTGAAACCGACGGCTCGCTCGGCCCCGGTGACTATTCACTCGAGATTGCCAGCATGCTCGATGACCAGGTCTGGGGACAGGGTTTCAGCGCACCGACTTTTTGCGACACCTTTGAAGTCACTGAGCAACGCATCGTCGGGGGGCGCCACCGCAAGCTGCGCCTGGGCAGGCCAGGTGCCCGCCAACCGATTGAAGCGATTCAGTTCGGCGAGGTCGCCGCCTTGCCTCGACAGATCCGATGCGTCTATCGTCTCGGTGTCAACGAATTCAACGGTAGACGAATCCCGCAACTCATCGTGGAGCATTGCACACCGGCTTGACGGCACAGCTTATGGAACCGACCTGGCTAGAAGCTTCCGATATCGCGCATTTGCCGGCGTTCGCAACGAGTATCGCGATCGGCCTACTGATCGGTCTCGAACGCGAGCGTCATCCCGGCACGAAAGCCGGATTGCGCACGTTCGCGCTGGTCGCGCTGCTGGCCGCCGTGCTGGCATACCTGGGAGATGTCCTGGACACGCCCTGGATGCTCATTGCCGGGTTCGCCGTCACAGGGGGGATGATCGTTGCCGCGTACGCCCGTGCTGAAGCCTACACCGAGCCGGGCACGACGACAGTAGTGGCGCTGCTGATCTGCTTTGGACTATCGGCAATGGTCTGGTACGGACAGGCCCGCACCGCGGTGATGCTGACGGTGGTCACGGTCATACTGCTTTACTTCAAGGCTGAATTGCGCGGTCTGACCCGCCGCCTGACGCGCCGCGACCTGATATCGATTCTTCAGTTTGCCGTGCTGACCCTCGTCATCTTGCCAATTTTGCCCGACCACGATTACGGTCGCTATGGCGCGTTCAATCCGCACCAGATCTGGCTAGTGGTGGTGCTGATTTCCGGTATCAGCCTGATCGGTTACATAGCCCTGCGCTTCGTTGGTCAGCGTTATGGAGCGCCGTTGCTGGGATTTCTCGGAGGGCTCGTTTCGAGCACGGCAACGACACTTGTTTATGCACGCCATGCGCGCAGCCAGAAGGAAATGCAGACACTGTCAGTATTTGTCATTGTGATTGCCAATGTCGTGGTCCTGATACGACTCGCCGTGCTGTGCGCGGCCTTTTCACCCGGCATGCTCAGGACACTGGGGCCGATCCTTGCCTCGGGCTTTCTGGCCGGTGTAGCCGCCCTGATCTATTTGTGGCGCCGGGAGCCAGTGGTTGGTGAAGCGCCAGTGCCGGATATCAAGAACCCGACCGAGTTACAGGCCGCGTTGAGCTTTGCTTTCGTTTTTGCGGTGGTGATTTTTCTTTCGTCCTGGCTTTCCGACGTGGCGGGCGCCAAAGGCCTGTATGGACTGGCACTTGTCTCGGGACTCACCGATGTCGATGCGATAACCATATCAATGCTGCGATTGTTCAATGTGGAACAACAAGGACCGCAGCAAGTGGCAACTGCAATCGTTCTTGCAATCATTTCGAATATCGTCTTCAAGCTCGCTCTGGTGCTGACTGCCGGCGGAAAGGCTTTGTTTCAGCGTTGTGTGCTGCCGATGGCCGCAGTCGCCACCGGTCTCGTCGTCGCCGCCGTGCTGATCTGATCAACGACGCAGCGCTTATCAACGACATAACGAACGCATCAGGTAGAATTCGCAGCTTTGGACTGGGCGAGCAACATGGAAGCAGAACGAATCAATGATATCGAGGCGCGAATCGAAGACCTGAACCGGCGCAACCAGGAACTTCGGAGGTATCTTTGACTTCGATGCCAAGCAGGATCGTCTGACTGAAGTCGACCGGCTGATAGAAGACCCGACCATCTGGGAGAACCCCGAGCGCGCCCAGGAACTGGGACGGGAGAAAAAGTCGCTCGAAGCCGTCGTGGAGACCCTACGCTCGGTGACCAATGGCCTGCGCGATGCGCATGAGTTGTTTGCCATGGCGCGCGATGAGGACGACGAAGGCACGCTGGAAGCACTCGAGTCCGATCTGGACGGAATCGAACCGGAAGTCGAACGTCTCGAATTCCGCCGCATGTTCTCCAATCCGATGGATCCCAACAGCTGTTTCGTCGACATTCAGTCCGGCGCCGGAGGAACCGAATCGCAGGATTGGGCGGCCATGCTCGAACGGATGTATATCCGGTATTGCGAGCGCAAGGAGTTCTCGGTGGAGGTGCTGGAAGAATCTCCGGGAGAGGTCGCCGGGGTAAAAAGCGCCGTGCTCAAGGTCTCGGGAGAGTACGCCTACGGGACGTTGCGCACCGAAACCGGCATTCACCGCCTGGTGCGCAAATCCCCGTTCGACTCGAATGCACGCCGTCATACCTCGTTTGCCAGCGTTTTCGTGTATCCCGAAGTAGATGACTCGATCGATGTCGACATCAACCCGGCCGATTTGCGAATCGATACCTATCGCGCCAGCGGGGCAGGCGGTCAGCACGTCAACCGGACCGACTCGGCCGTGCGCATCACCCATAATCCGACCGGTGTCGTGGTTCAGTGCCAGAACGATCGTTCGCAGCACAAGAACCGTGCAGAAGCCATGGCCATGCTCAAATCCCGCCTCTACGAGCTCGAATTGCGCAAGCGCCAGGCCGAGCAACAAAAGCTCGAGGATGCCAAATCGGATATTGGCTGGGGTCACCAGATTCGCTCCTACGTACTCGACCAATCACGCATCAAGGATTTGCGCACCAACGTCGAAATCGGCAATACGCAGGCAGTGCTCGATGGTGATCTGGATCAGTTCATCGAAGCCAGCCTCAAGCAAGGTGTGTAACAGGCACCAGGAAAGCGAGACAGGATGAAAGACAACAAGCCAGACGGCAATAGCGAACAAGCAGTCGATACCAACAAGATCATCGAGGAACGGCGCGCGAAGCTGACTTCGCTGCGCGATCAGGGTAACCCCTTCCCGAATGATTTTCGCCGTCAGCACCTGGCCGACGATCTACAGCGCGAATACGACGACAAGACCAATGAGGATCTCGAGGCCGCGCCGGTAAATGTCGTGGTGGCCGGGCGCATGCTGCTCAAGCGGGTCATGGGCAAGGCCAGCTTCGCCAGTTTGCAGGACATGTCCGGGCGCATTCAGATCTATGTCAGCAATGATGCGACTGGTGAAGCCATCCACGCCGCCTTCAAGCATTGGGACCTCGGGGACATCCTCGGCGCCGAGGGCACGTTGTTTCGTACCCGTACCGGTGAACTTACGGTCAAGGTCACCTCGCTGCGCCTGCTGTGCAAATCATTGCGTCCATTGCCGGAGAAATTTCACGGTCTGGCTGATCAGGAGCAACGCTACCGGCAGCGTTACGTCGACCTGATCGTAACACCGGAGTCGCGCCGCACATTCGAGATTCGCTCGAACACCATTCAAGCCTTGCGCAGCTTTCTGGTCGGGCGCGGCTACCTCGAAGTCGAAACCCCGATGATGCAGGCAATTCCTGGCGGAGCCACAGCGCGGCCCTTCGTCACGCACCACAATGCGCTCGACATGCAGTTGTTTCTGCGTATCGCGCCCGAGCTGTACCTCAAACGGCTGGTCGTGGGCGGTTTCGAGAAAGTCTTCGAAATTAACCGCAACTTTCGCAACGAAGGCATTTCGACCCGGCACAACCCCGAGTTCACGATGCTCGAGTTCTATGAGGCCTACCAGGATCACAACTACCTGATGGATCTTACCGAGACGATGTTGCGCCAGGTCGCAACCGAGGTGCTGGGCTCGAGCACATTGACTTACCAGGAAGAATCCATCGACGTGGGTAAACCGTTCGACCGTCTGACGATGGCACAGGCGATCGCCAGGTACAACGACCGGTATCCGCTGCATGAGCTCGAAAAACCCGAATACCTGAAAGTGGCACTGGCCCCGTTCGATGTCGAGGTGTTTCCCGGCGACGGTCTCGGCATGCTGCAGCTCAAGTTGTTCGAGCAGACCACCGAGGACAAGCTGGTACAGCCTACGTTCATCGTGTCACACCCGGTCGACGTCTCGCCGCTGGCGCGCAGCAGCGATACCGATCCAGCGGTAACCGAGCGATTCGAATTGTTTATTGCCGGGCGTGAAATCGCCAACGGTTTCTCCGAGCTCAATGATCCGGAAGACCAGGCACAACGATTCCAGAAGCAGGCTGAAGCCAAGGCCGCCGGTGATGCCGAAGCCATGTACTACGATGCTGACTACGTACGCGCGCTAGAATACGGTCTCCCGCCCACAGCCGGCGAGGGAATTGGTGTTGACCGGCTGGTCATGCTGCTCACCGACAGTGCATCAATTCGCGATGTCATTCTGTTTCCACAACTGCGATCTGAATCATGACGGCGACACCACCTATTCTCTGGCAACCATCAGCGAAGCGCGTGCATGCTTCCAATATCAGACGATTTATCGATCTGGTAAACGAGCAACACCAGGCCGCACTCGACAACACCGATTCCATCAGCTTCTACGACTGGTCGGTGCGTTGTCCGGAGCAGTTCTGGAACACCATGTGGGACTTTGCCGATGTGGTCGCGCAGACCCGGGGTTCGCGCACACTGATCGATGCGGACAAGATGCCGGGGGCGAAATGGTTTCCCGATGCTCGCCTCAATTACGCCGAGAATCTGCTGCGCCGCCGGGATGACGAAAAGGCCATCGTCTTCTGGGGCGAGGACAAGGTACGCTGGCAACTGACCTATGCGCAGCTCTACGATGCCGTCTCGCGAACGGTGCGTGCCCTGAAGGCGGCCGGGCTCGGCAAGGGCGATCGTGTCGCCGCCTTCATGCCGAATATGCCCGATACCATCATTTTCATGCTCGCTACTGCCAGCATCGGTGCGATCTGGTCTTCGTGTTCGCCGGATTTCGGTACCCAGGGCGTGCTCGACCGTTTCGGGCAAATTGAACCAGCGCTGTTTTTTGCTGTGGAAGGCTATTACTACAACGGCAAAGCGCACGATACGCTGGAGCGGCTCGCGGCAATCGCAGATGGACTACCCTCACTCAAACACGTTGTCATCGTTTCCTACACCCGGGACAGACCCGATATCTCAGGCATCAAGCGCGCGCAACACCTCGATGATTTTGTCGCGCCGTTCCCGCCCGAGGACGGTAGCCAGGCAGACATCGAATTCGAACAACTGCCATTCAACCATCCGTTGTTCGTGCTCTATTCCTCCGGAACAACCGGAGTGCCCAAGTGCATCGTGCACGGTGCTGGTGGAACCTTGCTGCAGCACCTCAAGGAACACAAGCTTCATACCGATCTGAAACCTGGAGACCGGCTGTTCTATTTCACGACTTGCGGATGGATGATGTGGAACTGGCTGGTCAGCGGGCTTGCCAGCGAGGTGACCTTGCTGCTCTATGATGGCTCCCCGACCTACCCGAATCCGTCGGTGTTGTTCGACCTGGCTGACGCCGAAGACATGACCGTATTCGGAACCTCTGCCAAGTATATTGACGCGCTGAACAAGGCTGATGTCAATCCGATGAAGACGCATCGGCTGAAAGCGCTCAAGGCCATGACCTCGACCGGATCGCCGCTGGTGCCTGAAGGTTTCGACTATGTGTACCGGAACATCAAGAAAGATCTGCTTTTGTCATCCATTTCGGGTGGCACCGACATTGTCTCGTGCTTTGTCCTTGGCGATCCGACACTGCCGGTTTATCGCGGCGAGATTCAACGCCGCGGATTCGGCATGAACGTGCAGGTCTTCGACGATGATGGCCATCCCGTGGTCGGCGAGAAAGGTGAACTGGTTTGCACGGCGCCGTTTCCGTCCATGCCCGTGTGCTTCTGGAACGATGATGCTAACGAAAAGTACAATGCCGCCTACTTCTCGCGGTTTCCGGGTGTGTGGTGCCATGGTGACTTCATGGAGCTGACCGAGCGCGGAACTGCGATTATTTACGGTCGTTCGGATGCCACCCTGAACCCGGGTGGCGTGCGCATCGGCACTGCCGAGATCTACCGGCAGGTGGAAAAACTCGACGAGGTTCTGGAAAGCCTCGTTATCGGTCAGAGATGGGACAACGATGTACGCGTTGTCCTGTTCGTTCGCTTACGTGACGACATCGATCTCGACGAGGCATTGATCGCGAAAATTCGCAGCGCCATCCGCAGCAACACGACGCCCCGGCATGTTCCGGCGAAAGTGCTTCAGGTCGCGGACATTCCACGCACCAAGAGTGGCAAGATCGTGGAGCTGGCGGTGCGCAATGTGGTTCACGGTGAAGCGGTGAAAAATCTGGAAGCGCTGGCAAACCCGGAAGCGCTCGAGTATTTTCGCGAACGCAGTGAATTGCAGACCTAGAAGGTGCAGGACGGCACGCCAAGCGCAAGTGCCACAAGCAACCTTATGTCAGACTGATGCGCTGCCGGTTTGGCTCACCACAGGTACCACCATCTTTTCTTCTTGACCTTGAGACTGTCGCTTGCATCAGGGAAATTGGTGCGCAGCGTGCGCTCGGCGTCTTCGCTCAATTCGTCCATACCCATTTCCCTGTAACTGGCAACCATGATTTCCAGCGCTTTCTCGATGGCGGCCGTTCTCGGAAAGGTGGTGACAATATCCTGCGCGCGGTTGACCGCTGCCACGTAAGCCCCCCGTCGATAGTAATACTCGGCGACCTTGACGTCGTGCCGCGCAAGCGCATCGACCAGATAAGTCATGCGGTAGCGCGCATCCTCTGCATACTTGCTGTTGGGGAAGCGTGTGACCAGAATCCTGAACGCATCATAGGCTTCGCGCGCGGCCACCGGGTCCGTGTCTGCCAGGTCTTTCTTGTAGAACATGCCGACCAGACCAAGGTCTTCGTTGAAGTTGATCCGGCCCTTCAGATAATAGACATAATCGATGTCGACATGATTCGGGTGCTCCCGGATAAAGCGTTCACAGGCCGCCAGCGCCAACGCCGGCTCTTCATGCTTCCAGTACGCATAGGCAATTTCGATCTTGCCTTGCTGGGCGAAGCGTCCGTAGGGATAGCGCGATTCGAGTTTCTTGTAGTAGTCGATCGCCTTTTCGTAACGCCTGCCCGCCATTTCCGAACGCGCGGCATAATAAAGCCGGTCCGCCGGCCAGTCGCGAGTGATATCCTTCTTGCCCTGTGAGCACCCGCCCAGCACGAGCAACATGGAGCAAAGAACGAGCAGTCCCGACACAACCGACGGGAATTTCGGATACGAAAAACGGCTTTGAACTTGCCTCAGATGCACGATCAGTAAGTGAACTCCGGAAAACACGCGACGCATTATAGGGGAGAACCCGCTGCTGCCGACATTCATCGGCAAATCATTCCCGATACGCTGGCGGGCAAGCGTATGGACCAGGCATTGGCCATTTTGTTTCCCGATTACTCGCGCGGCCAGCTGCAACAGTGGATTCGCGACGCCAGCGTGACTGTCGACGGGAAGTCCTGTACTACCAGAACTAAGGTTCACGGTGGCGAGCTGGTGGTGGTCAAAGCGCAACCGCACGCGTCCGAACTGGCGTTTCGTGCCGAAGACATCCCGCTGAAAATTGTCCATGAAGACGACGCGATCCTGGTCATTGATAAAGCTGCGGGGCTGGTCGTTCATCCCGGGAGCGGTAACTGGAGTGGAACCTTGCTCAACGCATTGCTGCAACACCTGCCGCAGAATGCATCCTTGCCGCGCGCGGGCATTGTTCACCGGTTGGACAAGGACACCAGCGGCTTGCTGGTGGTCGCGAAGACACTGGTCGCGCACACTGAACTGGTCCGCCAACTGCAGGCGCGCACAGTCGGACGCACCTATGCCGCCATTGTCCACGGCAGCATTCACACCGAAGGCCTGGTCGAAGAGCCGATAGGCCGCCACCCGCGCGATCGCAAACGCATGGCAGTTGTCGCTCGCGGAAAACCGGCCACGACCCGTTACGCACCGGTCGAGACCGGTGCCGGCTGGACGCTGTTGAGCTGCCGGCTGGAAACTGGCCGGACTCACCAGATCCGCGTCCACCTGTCCTCGATTGGCCATGCACTCATTGGTGACCCGGTATACAAACCGAGGCGTATGGCCGCCGCCCTTCCCGAGTGTGCGCGCCAGTTCCCGCGCCAGGCCCTGCATGCCCGGCAACTGCGCCTGGATCACCCGATTACCGGCGAGTGCACGCAGTGGGATTCACCGCTACCCGAAGACCTCGCTGCCCTACTCCACTGCCTGCGCAATGCCTGACGCACACATCAACTGGATCCGGCCTCAATGGCCCTGCCCATCAGCGGTGCACTCGTTGATTACCACCCGCTCCGGTGGAACCAGCGCCGGACCGTACGCCTCGATGAACATTGGCGATGCCGTCGGCGATGCGCCGGAAAACGTCGCCGAAAACCGGCAACGCCTGGCCAGACTCCTGCCCTCGTCTCCGAAATGGCTGCGCCAGGTTCACGGTTGCAGGGTTATCGCGGCCGAAAAGGTATCCGGCAGCGTCGAGGCCGATGCGTCGGTTGCAACCACACCCGGCACGGTATGCGTTGTCGGCATTGCCGACTGCCTGCCGGTGCTGATGTGCGAGCCCAATGCCCGGGTAGTGGCCGCGGCCCACGCCGGCTGGCGAGGCGTGTGTGCCGGCGTCCTGGAAAACACGGTGCAGGCCATGGGTGTCGATGCAAACCGGATTATGGCTTACCTTGGTCCGGCGATCGGCCCTGCGGCGTTTGAGGTCGGAGATGAGGTGCGCGCCGCATTTGTCGCGCGCGACCCGCAGGCAGCACTTGCCTTTCGCAGGCACGGGCAGGACAAATGGCTGGCAGATCTGTTCACACTCGCGCGCCAACGCCTGAATAACGCCGGTCTTACACAAATATATGGTGGCGGAGTCTGCACTTTCAGCGACCCCGAACGGTTCTTCTCCTACCGCCGGGACAAGATCAGTGGCCGTATGGCTGCGTTGATCTGGATCTCACAGGACTGATCCGGGCGCCGCATCGCACTGACAACCGCTATACTCCGGCCTTCGTTCGATTCCTCTCCCGATGACCGTTCTTTACTGGATCCTGCTCAGCACCCTCGTCGGTGCCGTTCTCAGCGTTTGCGCCGCCGCCGCACTCGCCTACCGGGTTTCGCAGGCACATGTTTCACGCCTCATCAGCTATGCGGTGGGCGCACTGCTTGGCGCCGCTTTCCTGGAAATATTGCCTCACGCAGTCAAATCCACGCCGAATATCCATCAGCTTTCCGCTACGGTACTGGGTGGCATCCTGCTGTTCTTCACACTGGAGAAATTCGTTCTCTGGCGCCACTGCCATATCGAATCCTGTGAAGCGCACGATCATCATCTCGAACGGGGTGATCATGGCCGTACCGGCCTGATGATTCTGGTCGGCGATACCTTTCACAATTTCGTCGATGGTGTGCTCATCGCTGCTGCATTCATGACCGACATCCAGCTCGGCATCATCACCACGGTTGCCATCATTGCGCACGAGATTCCCCAGGAGGTGGGCGATTTCGTCATCCTGCTGCACTCGGGCTTTTCCCGGGCGCGCGCGCTCGCATTCAACCTGTTGTCCAGCGTTGCCACGCTGGTAGGTGGGTTGCTGGCTTATTTCGCGTTGCAAACAATGCAGGGACTGGTGCCGCCACTGCTTGGGCTGGCTGCGGCAAGCATGATTTACATCTCGGTTGCGGACCTGATTCCGGGCCTGCACAAACGTCCGGAAATTGCGGCAACGATGGAACAAGTTCTCCTGATCGGCCTGGGTGTCGGCTCGATTCTTCTGGTCAGACTGATTACCAGCAGCTTTTTTGCACACTGACCTCCGGCCGTACGGCTACCGTGCGCAAGTCTTGGTACGTTGACTTGGCTTCCGTTTGCCCTCAGATTCGGCCATTGTTTCAACAGTTCTGAACCGAATATTCCGGCATGCCAGCTTCCCCGACCGATATCGATGCTGCCTTGCAGCAGCTCCTCGGTGCCACACAGACACATGCATCGGACTTCATCCGTGCTCTGCCGTTGCGCGATACCGACATAGCCGAACTGCACCGTGCCCTGCTCGGCAAACCGGGGTTACGCGACGAACTCGTCCGGTTACAGGAGCAATACATGCGCGACTGGCTTGCCATTGCCCAAGGGCGTGCCAACCGGGACAACGACCAGAGCGCAGACCGGCGCTTCGCTGCGCCGGAGTGGACGGAGCTCGCCTGGTTTCGGACGCTTCGCGAAGTCTACGATCTCAATGCCTGGTATGTACGCGCGGTAACAGCGCTGGCGGACGTTCCGCCGGCGGTGCGCCGGCGCCTGCAGTTCTCGAGCACGCAACTGATCGATGCGATGTCTCCCGTGAATAATCCGTTGACCAATCCGCAGGTCATTGCGCGCGCACTGCACAGCCGGGGCGAGAGTCTGGCGAAAGGGTCGCAGGCATTCGCCAGCGACCTGGAGCGTCGCCGGATTTCGATGACCGATGAATCCGAGTTCGAAGTCGGGCGCAACCTCGCGATTACGCCTGGAGAAGTCGTTTACGAAAACGAACTGATCCAGCTCATCCAATATCGCCCCACAACCCGCCGCGTGCGCGCAAGGCCGCTGCTAATCGTCCCGCCATTTATCAACAAGTACTACATCCTCGACCTGCGTCCGGAAAATTCTTTCGTCGGCTACTGCGTAGACCAGGGCATTTGCACATTCATCATCTCGTGGCGCAATATTCCGCTCGAACTCGGGCATCTTTGCTGGGACGATTACATAACGCAAGGCGTATTCGAAGCAATCGACGCCGTGCGCGATATTTCCCGCAACGAAACCATCAACGTCCTCGGGTATTGTGTCGGCGGCACATTGCTCGCCAGTGCGCTGGCGATCAAGGCTGCCCGCAACGAGCAACCGGCGGCCTCGATCACCCTGCTCGCATCCATGCTCGATTTTTCCGATACCGGAGATATCAGCGCCTACGTCGATGAAACCTATGTCGCCCATTGCGAACAGCGATTTGCCGATAACGGCATAGTGCCCGGCTCGCAGCTGGCAAATGCATTCGCGAGCCTGCGGCCCAACGAGCTGGTGTGGTACTTCGTGGTCAACAATTACCTCCTCGGGAACGCGCCGCGCGCATTTGATCTGTTGTACTGGAACAGCGACAGTGCCAATCTGCCCGGGCCCCTGTTTTCCTACTACCTGCGAAACATGTACCTCGAAAATCGCCTGCGCACGGCCGGTGCCTTGCACATGGACGGAACGCCGGTCGACCTCGGCAAGATCGCCCTGCCGTCTCTGGTGGTCGCAACGCGCGAGGATCATATCGTTCCATGGGAGACAGCCTACCTGGGCGCCCGCTTGCTGAGGGCGGACACCGAGTTCGTGCTCGGCGCCAGTGGCCATGTCGCCGGCATAGTCAATCCACCAGAGGCAAACCAGCGCCAGTTCTGGGTAAATGAAAATGTCGACCTGGTGCAACAACCTGACCAGTGGCTGGAGGCAGCACGGGCCACCGACGGCAGCTGGTGGCCGCACTGGATGAAATGGTTACGGCGCTACAGCGGCAAGTCAGTAGCTGCCCGGAAGACCATGGGAAACGCCAAGTATCGACCAGTGGAACCGGCACCCGGGCGCTATGTTCGCGAACGTGGCGACTTGCCAGTATCATCACGGGAAACCGATCAACTCAGCCTCTTTTAATGAACAGGAGATTCTTCGATGGGAAAGCGGATCGTTTTGGTAACTGGTGGAATGGGCGGATTGGGCGAATCGATTTGTACCAAAATGGCGGACGAAGGCTACGCCGTCGTCGCCACATATTCGCCACGCAACAAGACCCATGACCAGTGGCTGAGTGAAATGAAGGGACGAGGCTATAATTTTCTCGCCGAGCCCGTCGATGTCACGGATTTCGAGTCCTGCGCAGCCTGCATTGAATCAGTGGAAAAGAATCTCGGACCGGTTGATGTGCTGGTCAACAATGCCGGTATTACCCGCGACATGACTTTTCGCAAGATGACCAAGGCGGACTGGGATTCCGTCATCCACACGAACCTCGACAGTGCATTCAATATGAGCAAGCATGTACTCGACGGGATGACTGAGCGCGGTTGGGGACGGATCATCAACGTGTCCTCGGTCAATGGCCAGAAAGGCGCTTTTGGGCAGACCAATTATTCGGCTGCAAAAGCCGGGCTGCACGGCTTCACCAAGGCCCTGGCACTTGAGGTCGCCAAAAAAGGCGTCACCGTGAACACGATCTCGCCCGGCTACATCGGCACCAAAATGGTGACAGCAATCCGTCAGGACATTCTCGACGAGAAAATCCTGCCGCAGATTCCGATTGGCCGCCTCGGCCAACCCGAAGAAGTTGCGGGGCTGATCATCTACCTCGCCTCCGATGAAGCCGCTTTCGTGACCGGTGCCAACATTTCGATCAATGGTGGCCAGCACATGTACTGATCTGCTCGCCGGCGCGATCCATCAGGTCCACAAGCACCCTTGGCAGCGCGACAGAAAGCCCCGTATTTATCTGTTTTATTGATGTCTTCTTGGCGTACAAGCATCCCTGCGAGCCAAATGACAGGCAAAAAAAACCCCGATGGAGAACCATCGGGGTGAACCTTTACTAAAGGCGATACCTTTAGGTAAAGGGGGAGGAGACTTACGTCCTGTTTCCGGGTCAGCCGTTGCTGACCTGGCCCCTCATGGCAGCATTTGTGCCGCCTGAGCCAGCTGCCCCATACCCGGGACAGCCCTGAATCCGTTAAATCGTGTTGCCGCATCCCTTTCGGGAAACTATGGAGACTCAAGCTCCGAAAATACTCAACGGCTGTGCACGCTTACAAAAAGCACCTTTCATGCCACTTGTCGCTGCCTGCTTCGCAAGAGCGAGATTCCTCCGACAACCGCATGACCAAATGCTTACTGCGCTGTGCCATTTTGCGTCGCGATAACACCGCAAAACACCTTCAACCTACCTAAGCGACTGTTTTACATTAAGAAAACCCGCTCGACCGCCTTTTCCCGCCGTCTTTTATTGCAGCGCACAATTGCAATTTATCACACTTTTCCTGACATCTGTCAACACTTGTTTTATGGCATTGCACGACGGGCTGTTCGCACACGTTTTCAAATGGTTATAATCATCCCTCATGCAATGCGTCACAACCGATCAAGCCGCAATCGGGCGCAGAGGCCCGGTAGCGTCAAGATGAAAGCAGGAATGTTTGGGAGGGTAAGCAATGGCTGAAGGAACGCGGCTGATCAAGAAGTATCCGAATCGGCGTCTCTACGACACCGCGACCAGCAGTTACATCACGCTGGCAGACGTCAAACAGTTGGTACTCGACAGCGTTGTATTCAAGGTCATCGATGCCAAGAGCGACGAAGATCTGACACGGAGCATCCTGCTGCAGATCATTCTGGAAGAAGAAGGCTCCGGCGCACCGATGTTCTCGTCAGAGATGCTGTGCCAGATCATTCGCTTCTACGGGAACGCGCTGCAGGAGATGATGGGTAACTACCTCGAAAAAAACATTCATACTTTCATGGATATCCAGCGCCGGTTACAGGAGCAAGGTGCAAACAAGATGGGTGAAAACCCGATGCTCAACCCCGACGCATATTCCCAGTTCGTCAAGATGCAGGGACCGGCAATCCAGGGCCTGATGACCAACTACCTCGAGCAAAGTGCGAATGCTTTCCTGGACATGCAGCAGCAAATGCAGAAGCAGGCAAGGAACATGTTCGGTAACTTCCCGTTTGGCGGTGGCATGCCCGGCACCGGCTCGCAGGAAACCCCGGATGGCACCGAGAAATCGTCCACCGAAAAGACGTCTGAAGAGTAGCGCCGCCACAGCGCCTGGCGCTGCATTGCTGAAGGTCCACTACGACGGTAGCCACGCCCCGACCGGCTTTGGCCTCCCCTGCTATCGCGTCACACACGATCTTGTCTTCACAAGCAGCCGATAAGCTTCCGCGCGTTGGCTTTGTTTCGCTGGGTTGCCCCAAGGCCCTGGTCGACTCGGAACGCATACTGACCGAACTTCGTGCCGAAGGTTACCTCATCTCTCCGACCTACGACGATGCCGATCTGGTCATCGTCAACACCTGCGGTTTTATTGACGAGGCGGTTGAGGAGTCACTGGATGCAATCGGCGAAGCGCTCGTGGAAAACGGAAAAGTCATCGTCACCGGTTGCCTCGGAGCACGCAGCGGCGTCATTACCGATCATCACCCCCGGGTACTTGCGGTAACCGGTCCGCATGACACGGACTCGGTGATGCAAGCGGTGCATCAGCACCTGCCAAAGCCACATGATCCTTTTGTCGACCTGGTTCCGCCTTCCGGGATCCGGCTGACTCCTCGGCATTACGCTTACCTGAAGATATCGGAAGGGTGCAATCACCGGTGCACGTTCTGCATCATCCCGTCGATGCGCGGCAATCTGGTTAGTCGTCCGATCGGCGATGTCATGCAGGAAGCACAGCATCTCGTCGATGCCGGTGTGCGCGAATTGCTGGTAATTTCGCAGGACACGAGCGCCTATGGCGTCGACCTGCGCTATCGCACCGGCTTTTGGGGCGGACGCCCCATAAAGACGCGATTGACCGAACTGGCTGCTGCACTGGGCGGACTTGGCGTCTGGATCCGGTTGCATTATGTCTATCCCTACCCCCATGTCGATGATGTCATCCCGTTAATGGCCGAAGGCAAGATCCTGCCTTATCTGGATGTGCCGCTACAGCATTCGAGCCCGCGTATTCTGAAATTGATGAAGCGGCCAGCCGATACCGAAAACACGCTCAAGCGCATACTCCAGTGGCGCACCCAGTGTCCCGGCATTGCGATTCGCAGCACTTTTATCGTTGGCTTTCCGGGTGAAACCGAGACCGAGTTTGAGCAACTGCTGGATTTCCTGAGCGAGGCACAGCTCGATCGGGTTGGCTGTTTCGCCTATTCGCCAGTCGAGGGCGCCGTGGCAAACGGGTTGCCCGATGCTGTTGCACCCGATGTTCGCGAGCAGCGCCGTGCCCGCTTCATGGAACACCAGCAACGCATCAGCACCGAACGATTACGTCGCAAGGTCGGTACCATCCAGACAGTATTACTCGATGAGGTGGGTGATAGCGCCCCTGCCGGACGCACCAGTGCCGATGCCCCGGAAATCGATGGCGTCGTCCACATCAATAATGCCGCAGGGCTCGAGGCCGGCGACTTTGTCGATGTGCGCATCGACGACGCCGACGAATACGACCTGTACGGGTCGGTTGTCTGAAACATGTGGTTCGCCCTGAAACAATGGGCCGCCCGGATCCGACGCGACACGCTGGCCTTGTGGTTCGCAATTCGCGATCATCGCACTCCGCTGTGGCTGCGCTTGTGCGGTTATCTGATCATCGCCTATGCGCTCTCGCCGATCGATCTGATACCCGATTTCCTGCCCGTCATCGGTTATCTTGATGAACTGATACTGCTCCCAGTCGGCTTGTGGCTGATGATTCGCTTCATGCCGCCGCATATCCTCGCGGATGCTCGCGCACGTGCCGTGGACTGGCTGGCAAAGGGTCAGCCCCGCCCGCGCAGCAAACTCGGCATCGTCCTTGTGATCGCGATCTGGATCAGCCTTGCATGGTGGCTGGTATCGATTTTTCCGTCACCGGCGCGTGGTTGACTGCAGCACTTGCCTGGCGGCAGCGCAACGAATCATCAAGCCGCGGCATCGCTGTCCTGGATGATTTCATTGAGAAACCGGCATACCTCGTGTTCATCGCGGCTGCGGCGCATCGGCGGCAGGCTTTGCCAAATGCGCCGACCATAGGCTTTGGTAATCAAACGCGGATCACAGATCATCAGCACACCGTGATCGGTTTCGTCGCGGATCAGCCTGCCAGCACCCTGACGCAGCGTAATGACTGCCTCGGGAAGCTGATACTCCATGAAGGCGTTTCGGCCTTCACGGTTGATCCTTGCGATACGCGCCGCCAGTACGGGATCATCAGGCGGTGCAAACGGCAAGCGGTCGATAATCACCACCGATAGCGCTTCGCCGCGCACGTCAACACCTTCCCAGAAGGACTGGCTGCCGAGCAGGATTGCATTGCCCAGGCTGCGAAACCGCTCGAGCAGTTCCGAACGCGCACCGTCGCCTTGCATCAGCAGCGGATAATCCAGTCCCCTTGCCTGCATCGCGTCCGCCAGCATTGACCTGGCCGCGCGCATCGCTTTCAAGCTGGTAAACAGGAAAAATGTATGGCCGCCGGCGGCTTCGATCACCGGTAGCGCCTTGCGCACGACCGCTTCGGTGTAACCGGCGCTATTGGGTTCCGGCATCCCGTCGGGGACATACAACATCGACTGATTCAGGTAGTCAAAGGGGCTGTCCCAACTCTGCGTATCCGCGTCCTCCAGCCCCATTTGCTGCTGGTAATGGGAAAAATCCTGGCGAACCGAAAGCGTGGCCGAAGTAAAAATCCACGCTTTAGGGTGCCCCGCCAACTGGTTCCTGAACGCATCGGCTACAGACAAGGGAGTGGAATTGAGGTGAACGGATGTTGCGAATACCTCGAGCCAGCGTACCCGGTCGGCCTCGTCTTCATCGCGCCACAGTTGCATCAAGCCCAGCAATCGGGTGGCACGCTCCCAGCAATTGTGAAGTCCTTCGGAACGTCCTGCGTGAATCTCCAGTTGGTTGATCAACTCCTGCAATTGCGCCTCGGCCTCATCTAGCGCTTGCACAAAACTGTTACTGGCAAATACGTCCTCAAACGTCTTGCGCATGGGTTCGTTCGGAAATTGCAGACGCAAGTCCCGCACGGCTTTTTCTGTACGGTGCGCCTGTTGCTGCAGATCGGTGGCGTCAGCCGCCTGCGCCGCCACCTCGACGCGGATGTCGCGGCCCAGTTCGACAAGCTGATGGGATGAAAAGTGTTCACCAAAAAACACACTCGCGGTATCGGGAAGCTGGTGTGCTTCATCGAAAATGACGGTGTTGCAGGCTGGCAACAGTTCTCCGACACCTTCGTCGCGCAGCGCTACGTCGGCAAAGAACAGATGATGATTTACCACGACGACATCCGCTTCCAGTGCCTGCTTGCGCGCCTCGAGCACAAAGCACCTGGAGTGATAAGGGCAATCCCCGCCCAGACAATTGTCACGGGTGGAAGTGACCATCGGCCACACGCCGGCGTCCTCGGGAACTTCCGCCAACCCGCTCCGATCACCATTTGCTGACGAACGCGCATAACTGTCGATGCGCGCGAGGTACACCACGTCATCACGTGAAATAAAACGCCCATCGGCCTTGGCGCGCTCGAGATGGTAATGGCAAATGTAGTTGGAGCGGCCTTTGAGCAAGGCCGTTGTGACCGGCACTGAAAGGACTTTGCGCACGAGGGGGATATCGCGATCGAACAGCTGGTCCTGCAGCGTTTTCGTACCCGTGGAAATGATGACCTTGCCCCCGTGCAGCAGCGCCGGAACCAGATAGGCGAAAGTCTTGCCGGTGCCAGTCCCCGCCTCCACTATCAGCAACGATGTGTTTTCGATCGCACTGGTGACCGCCCGTGCCATCTCGAGCTGTTGTTCACGCAGGCGATAGCCTGGTATGGCACGGGACAACAGCCCGTCATTGGAAAAAATTTCAGCCAGATTCACCGTTACGCGCTTCCCGTCATTTGAACCCGCACTCTCCCATCATGCCCTTCAGATACCTTGCTGGTTGCTCCGCACTGCACTGCCGCGAACGCGCCTGCTCTGGCGCAGGATGCTGCGCATCGGCAAAGCCGTTCATGAATACACGAACGGCGCGTGCTGGAGCTCGGTGAGCGCGGAAACCGCACGGGTTCAGGACACCAGCCCGACAAGCCTGAGCAATGGCGGTATGACGACCGCGGAAACCAGCGTGTTCAGCCCCATCGCAAGCCCGGAAAAAGCACCGGTAATTTCGCTCTCCTGGAACGCGCGCGCGGTGCCAATTCCATGTGAGCTGGTACCAATGGCAAATCCCCGGGTTGCCGGATCGTCGATTCCGCACCAGTCGAGTACCGTCGGGCCAAGCACTGCACCAAGAATACCGGTCGACACCACGAGGATTGCCGTCAGCGATGCCGGCCCGCCCATCTTCTCGGTAATGCCCATTGCCACTGGTGCCGTTACGGACTTCGGTGCGAGCGCAATCAGCGTTTGATCGGACGCACCGAGTACCCATGCAAGCATGATTGCCGACAACGCTGCGATCGCGGAGCCCACAATCAGTCCGACCGACAAC
>JASFUE010000014.1:0-20236 GCA_050050435.1 Burkholderiales bacterium
CTCGGGCGCGTTCTGATGGACAGTGGCTACCTGACTGAAGAGCAGATTGCCGGTGCACTCGCGCGGCAGTTGCAGATCCCGTTCATCGATCTGCGCCGGTTCAATGTCAAACCGGAAATGGCGTTGCGCCTGCCCGAGACGCTGGCCCGGCGGTTTCGCGCCCTGGTGCTCGATGATGCGGCCAATGGTTACCGCATCGGCTTTGCCGATCCGACCGATCTGTTTGCCTATGACGAGATCGCGCGCCATCTCAGGGCAGATGTTCACGTCTGTGTCGTCGCCGAGTCGCTGCTGTTGCAGACCATTGACCGTATCTACCGGCGCACCCAGGAAATCAGCGGCCTGGCGAGGGAACTCGGTGCCGAACTCGGCGATGCCGTCATCGATCTGGGCGGAATCAGCACTTCATCGGGCGCCGACGACGCACCCGTCGTCAAGCTGTTGCAGTCGGTGTTCGAGGATGCCGTCGGCGTGCGCGCGTCCGATATCCATATCGAGCCGCAGGAGAAGTACCTGCAGATTCGCTTTCGCATCGACGGCGTGTTGCACACCCAGACCCAAGCCGACCTGAAAATCGCGCCAGCCCTCGTGCTGCGCTTGAAGCTCATGTCCGGACTGGACATCTCCGAGAAGCGGTTACCCCAGGATGGCCGTTTCAACGTCAAGGTGCGCGGCAGCCAGATCGACGTACGTTTGTCGACCATGCCGACCCAACACGGCGAATCAGTCGTGATGCGTTTGCTCAACCAGTCGACCGGCATCCTCAAGCTGGACAGCATTGGCTTGCCGAACCGGATGCTCGAAAGGTTGCGCAGGGTGATGCATCGCCCAAGTGGCATGGTGCTGGTGACGGGGCCGACCGGCAGCGGAAAGACGACGACGCTGTACTCGATCCTGCAGGAGTTGAATACCGAGGAGCGCAAGATCATCACGGTCGAAGATCCCGTCGAATACCGTTTGCCAGGGATCAATCAGGTGCAGGTTTACGAAAAAATTGACCTCAGTTTCGACCGTGTGCTCAGAACGGCGCTGAGGCAGGATCCGGACATCATTCTGGTGGGCGAGATGCGCGACAGCAGCACTGTGGAAACGGGTTTGCGCGCTGCCATGACGGGCCATCTGGTGTTGTCAACCTTGCACACTAACGATTCGGTGAGTTCGCCGACGCGGCTGATCGATATGGGAGCCCCGGCCTACATGGTGGCGATGTCGCTGCATGTGGTGATTGCGCAGCGGCTGCTGCGCATGGTTTGCGAAGGCTGTGCCGAACAGTACCAACCCTCGCCTCAGGAACAAGCCTGGCTTGCGCACTACGGTCAAACCGCCGGTGAAAACGCGCTGCACAGGGGCAGCGGTTGCACACGCTGTAACGGGACCGGCTATCACGGCCGTACCGGCGTCTACGAGATGCTGGAGATGACCGATCAACTGGTGAATGCTGCCAATGAAGGCGGGGCGGCGAACTTTGTGGCCGAGGGCAGCAAACAGATCGAAGGCGAGAGCCTTATCGATCACGCCATTGAGCTGGTGCTTGCCGGAAGAACGACCATTGACGAAGTGATGCGCATCAGCGAGCAAATCGAGGCCTGATGGGGTACTTTGCCTACAAGGGACGCAATGCTGACGGCGGGCTCGTTGAAGGTGTGCTCGAGGCGGCTGATAGCGGTGCTGCCGCCAGCCAGTTGTATTCAAATGGCGTGACGCCCGTTGATATCGGCGAAATGCGCGCACCCGGGACCGTCGGTGGCAGCGAAGACCTGTTATCACGCCTGACCCGGCGCAAGGTCACGAATGAAGATCTGTCGCTGTTCAGTCGGCAGATGTATACGCTTCTGAAGTCCGGCGTACCCATCATGCGCGCGCTGGGAAGTTTGCAGGATTCAACGACCAATCCGGCATTTCGTGCCACCTTGCAAGGCATTCGCGAGAGCCTTGATGCGGGCACTCCGCTCTCCGGCTCGATGAGCAACCAGCGCGGCGTGTTCTCGCCTTTCTATATCGCCATGGTCTATGTCGGCGAGACGACCGGCATGCTCGAGGACGTGTTTCTTCGTCTGTTCCATCACCTCGAGTTCCAGGAGTTCATGCGCAACCAGGTGCGCTCGGCACTGCGCTACCCATTGTTTGTTATTGCCACCATGGCGATTGCGATCCTGGTCATCAACATCTGGGTGATTCCCGCCTTTGCCAGGGTTTATGCCGGGTTCAAGGCCGAACTGCCACTGATCACGCAGGTGCTGATCGGGTTTTCGGATTTCGTCGTCGCGACCTGGTGGATGATCGGTCTAGGACTGGCGGTGGCGGTGGTTGGCTTGCGTCAGTGGGTGCGCACCGCGGCAGGCCGGCTGACATGGGACCGCATCAAGCTGCGGATTCCGATTGCCGGGAAGATCGTACTCAAGGCGTCACTCGCCAGGTTTGCACGCAGTTTTTCGCTGGCGGTGCGCAGCGGCGTGCCGATTGTGCAGAGTCTCACGTTGGTGGCGCAAACGGTCGATAACGCATATCTCGCAACGCAGATCGAGAGCATGCGCACCGGGGTCGAACGCGGCGAAAGCGTATTGCGTACGGCGGCCAATTCCGGCGTGTTCACGCCGGTGGTTCTGCAAATGATCATGGTCGGCGAAGAATCCGGTGCGCTCGACGACATGATGGAAGAAATCGCTGACATGTACCAACGCGACGTCGAATACGAGCTCAAGACGCTGAGCGCGCAGATCGAACCGGTACTGATCATTCTGCTCGGTCTGCTGGTGCTGTTCCTCGCGCTCGGGGTATTCCTCCCGATCTGGGATCTGGGCGCAGCGGCGCTGAAGAAATGATTACGCGATTTGCAATCGAGTGTGTCGTGTTCGCCTATGCCATGACGAAGCATGGCATTGGAGTGCCGATAATTGGCAGTGCACGCAGACACTGGTCGCGCCTGGCGTTGCGATCCGCGGTGCTGATGCAGTGGCGGCAGCGTTTTCGGCGCGACGAAAGCGCGTGCGGCGATTCGCCCGAGGGACAATCATGACCGGGTTGATCATGGTCGGGTCGATCAAGGCGGCGTCGATCCGCACAGCAACAAGATTGATGGCAAGCGTTGCGGCAGGTAGCGCGCGGGTGTGCAACAGATGGGTCATGCCAGCGAAAGTGCGCTCGCGAAGAATTGTCGCGACACTGTTCACGATGATCGCGCGGATGCTATTGCAGACGTTGTCTGTAGCGCGGCGGCGCGAATCGTGGCTTCGGTTCAAGTTGAAATCGCGGTTCCGATTGCAATCGCCGCGACCGGAAGAGTTAACGGTGGCGGTTGAGTCTGGTACGGTTGGCACGATCGGTGCGGTTGTCCGGGCGAGTTTGCGCATCAACAGTGCAATTCGTGCGGGAGTTGACTGATGCAAGAGCGCAGAACGGGTTTCACGCTGATTGAGCTGGTGGTCACGCTGAGCGTAATCGCGATCCTCGCAGCTCTGGCATTGCCACGCTATATCACATTGCAGACCCAGGCCAGGGTGGCAAAGACGCAGGCGTTATTCGGTGGTATTCGATCTGCCGCGGCATTGGCACATGCACAGGCGCTGGCGACCAATACGATGACCATCGGTCCGGCGATCGTGTCGATGGAAGGGCAAAACGTGAACATGGTCAACGGCTACCCGACGGCCGATGCCGCAGGCATTATCACGGCCACGCAGGTGAACCCGATCGCGGATCAGGTCACCCTGACAGGCGGCGGCCCCAATGCTGGCGATGTGTTGACGATTGATATCAACGGTGGCGCTGTCGGAAGCTGTACAGTGACTTATCAGGCATCGGCGGCAGGCAATACTTCGCCGGGAATCGGGTCCAGCACCGGCGGTTGCTGAACGAATGCGCAACATTATTTGACCTGACGATCGACTTTCGTTTTTTTATGGAGAGACAGTAATGAAACAGCGCGGTTTTACATTGATTGAACTGGTGGTGGTGATCGTCATACTCGGTATTCTGGCGGCCACTGCACTTCCGAGGTTTATCGACTTGTCAGACAGCGCGCGCGCCGCAGCGGTCGAGGGTGTTGCGGCCGCGGCCACTTCCGGCTTTGCGATCAATTACGCAGCGCGCAAGACGAGTGCGCCCGGCAATGTTGCCATCGGCATGGCCGACCCGTGCACCAGCGCCACGCTCGGATCTGTCATGACCGGCGGTTTCCCGACCACGAAGTATCAACTCAGTGGCGCTGCTGGTACCCAGGATTGCAGCCTTGCGGCTGCGGACGGACTGACCGGGGTCTGCGTCATCCAGGATGTGTCAGACACCAGTTTCTCCGCGCAAGTCAGTTACATCTGCGCGCAGTAACCACGCATTCAAGGATTCGACCCCGAAACACTGGCCCATGCCGGCAACGGTGTGGGCCATTTTGTTTTGCGGGCCGTATTGCCGATGATGGTTGAGGCTAATAGCGTCCGGGCGCGCGGTTTCACGATAATCGAACTCACGGTAGTAATCGTCGTCGTGGGCGTGCTCGCAGTCGTGGCCGTGGCGAAACTGACCCGTGTTGACAGCTTTCAGGTCTACGGTTTTTTTGACTCCGCCAGGTCTGCTGTGCGCTTTGCCCAGAAAATTGCGGTGGCGCAGCGTACCAATGTCGTGGTGGTGCTCGCGCCCGCCAGCATCAGTGTCTGTTACACCTCGGCGGCGTGTGCGTTACCTGTGACCGATCCCGCCACCGGCCAGGCGATGACGCTGGCCGCGCCTGCCGGCGTTTCAATAACTGGCCCCGCCTCGTTGAGTTTTGACGGACTGGGGCGCGCGAGCCCCGGCGGCACGATTACCGTCAATGGTGCCGGTGTCTCCCGTAGTCTGATCGTCGAGCAGGAAACCGGCTATGTCCACGACTGAGGTGAACATGCTCAGGCGGGTCCCACGTCAATATGGTGTCACGCTGATCGAGCTCATCATGTTCATCATTGTTGTCGGTATTGCGGTCGCCGGCATATTGCTTGTCTATTCCAACACGGTTCGTTACAGCGCGGACCCGGTCATCCGCAAACAGATGCTTGCGATCGCGGAAGCGATGGTTGAGGAAACGGCACTGATGCCGTTCACGTTCTGCGACCCCGACGACGCCAGTGCCGCTACCGCGAATGCGGCGATTGTCGGTGCCGGAAACTGTGCCAGTACCGTTGAGCTCATCGGACCGGAAGCAGGCGAGGCGCGCTACACGCCGGCAAATCCGTTTGACAACGTCAATGACTACGCCGGCTTTGATACGGCCACAGCTTCACCTGCCGGCATTGCCGATATTTCCGGTGCAGTGGTTGGCAACCTGAGCGGTTATCGGGCGCAAGTTTCCGCCAGCCCGCAGGCGCTGGGTCCTGCCGGTGCTGTGATTGCGGCGGCCGATGGTAACGGCGCCCCGCAGGCGTTGCTGATCACGGTTACGGTTACTGCGCCGGGCGGAGACAGTGTCTCGCTCAGCGGCTACCGCACGAGGTATGCGCCCAATGCCCTGCCATGAGACAGCGCATATCAGGCCCGTGCTTCTGACCTTCGGCACGGGTGCGCAGCGCGGCTTTACGCTCGCCGAGGCCGTCATCGTCATCGTCATTCTCGGCATCGTTTCCGCCGCCGTCGCCGTGTTCATCCGTGGCCCGATCGACGCGTATTTCGACGTCTCGCGCCGGGCCGAACTGTCAGACGTTGCCGATACGGCATTGCGGCGCATCGCTCGCGACCTGCAACGCGCCCTTCCCAACAGCGTTCGGGTGAGCGGTGGTTGTAGCGGTACGCTGCCGTGTTATCTCGAATATGTCCCGGTGGTGGCTGGCGGGCGTTACCGTGCCGAACCGGACCAGTCCGGCGCGGGTGATGTTCTCGATTTCGCCAACAACAGTGACACCTCGTTTGATCTGATCGGACCGAACCTTTCATTGCCATCGACGATGCCCTTGTGGCTGGTTGTTTACAACCTGGGCATACCGGGTGCTGACGTGTATTCCGGCGCAGGCGCGACAAGTGACGTGCGCCGCCCTTACGCAGGTGGCGGTGGCAGTGTGTCGGCAATCAGCTTCACCTCGGCCAGCGCGTTGCCGTTCGAATCGCCGGCGCGCCGGTTTCACATTGTCTCCGAGCCGGTGACCTATGTCTGCTTGCCTGCCCCGGCCGGCGGCACGCTGATGCGCTACAGCGGCTATGGGTTTTCCCCGGCGCAGCCAGTCCCGCCGGGCGGCATTGGTGCGTTGTTGGCCAGTGGCGTTACCGTGTGCAGTTTTACCTACTCCTCACTTGAGGTCGCGCGCAGTGCCGGACTGGTCTCGGTGTCGTTACAGATCGGCAGTGACGGCGAAACGCTCAGTTTGTTCAACCAGGTCCATGTCTCCAATGTGCCGTAGCGGCCAGCGAGGTATCGGTCTGGCAACGGCGATCTTTCTGTTGCTGGTCATTGGCGGGCTCATTGTCTTCCTGGTGCGCCTGTCCGGATTGCAACATTCGGCAGCGGCCCTGGATGTACAGGGCGCGCGTGCCTATCAATCGGCGCGAGCCGGGATCGAGTGGGGCGTTTACCGTGCATTGCGCGATAACAGTTGCGCTGGCAGCTCGTCTTTCGGTTTGTCCGCAGACCTGTCGGATTTCACTGTCACCGTCGTTTGTGTCGATACGCCGTACACCGAGGTCGATGCGGTGGCAAAACATGTCTACCAGATTGTTGCCACGGCCTGTAACCGGCCGGTAGCTGGCGCTTGTCCCGGCAGCACCGGGCCGTATTACGTGGAACGCCAGTTGCAGGCTCTGGTGGACAAGGCCAATTGATCGATGATGACGATTCGCTCCGGGAACATGCTGCCGACGAGAGGCTTCACATCCTGGCTGGTGAAGCTGCTGCCTGTCTTCGTTCTGCTGCTGCAAGCAGGTAATGCGCTTGCCCAGGTGACGTTTATTGCGACCGATGAAACCAGCGTCGATCCCGGCACGTCGGTCAGCCTCACTGTGCCCAGCCTGGCCCAGGCCGGCGATTTGTTGATTACTTTTGTCAGCCTGCGCGGTGGCAGCACGCAAACGATTGCGGCGCCAGCGGGTTGGACGCTGGTGCGGCGTGATGACATTGGCATGTTTTCCCAGGCCGTTTACTGGCGCTATGCGCTCGGCAGTGATCCGGGCAGCGCCCATAGCTGGAGTGGCTGGAGCAGTGAGCGGGCGGTGGCAGCCATGCTCGTGTATCGCGGCGTCAGTGCGGTCAACCCGATCGATGTCAGCGGTGGGCAGACAACGGTGTCGAGCAAAACGATTACTGCACCTTCTGTCAATGCCTCGTCGGTTGATCCGCTGCTGGTGCTGGCATTCGGGATCGCTTCACCGGGCACCAATATCGCCGTGCCGGGCGGCGGGTCGACGCGGCGGGTGGAGGGCCTGTCCGCCGGCAGCGGCAGCAACGGCCTGACGCTGGACGTCGTCGACAGACCGATGACGGGAACCGGAGCGACTGGTGCTTTCACCGGCAATGCCAACAAGACGGCGGACAACATCGGCCAAATAATTGTGATTCGACCCGAACCGAGTGCTATCAATCACTACTTCGTTGCCAACAATGCAAGCGGTGTCAATTGCCAGCCGGAGACCATCACCATTACGGCGCACGATCTGGTCCACTTGCCGATTTCCGCGGAATCGCGAAGCATCTCGATCACTGCCCAGCGGGTGGCCGGTGCGGCCGGTGCGCACGGTGATTTTGCGCTGCTCACGGGAACCGGTGCCTTCAGTAACGGGGTTGCCGACGACGGTTTCGCGACCTATGTGTTCGGGCCGGGCGAGGCGCAAGTCGTATTGAGCTATCGCAACACCTGGGTGCAAGCAGTCAATATTGCGGTCTCCGATGGTGCCGCGAGCGATGTCAGCGGTACCGCCAATACGGATGCCGGGTACAACCAGGATCTCGCTTTCGTGCCTTCCGGGTTCAGGTTCGTTGATGCCACCGGCAACGTCCTGCCGAACCAGGTTGCCGGTGTCAGCGGCGGGCCGTTCTACCTGCAGGCGATTCAAACCGGGGCCGGGGGCTGCACCGGACCGGGACCTTGCACGGGCGTGTGCACTGTGCCCGGCGCATTCGGTAACGGTGCCAGTGTCGCTGTCGACCTGGCGTTCCGTTGCGATAATCCGATCACCTGTCAGCCCGGCCAACAGGTCAGCATTGCCAACAACGGGATCACGCCAATTGCGGGCAATCCGGCCGCCGGGGTGAGTGCATGGACCACCAAGACGCTGGTGTTCGGTGCGAACGGCCAGGCCGCTTTCAGTCTCGCCTATTCCGATGTCGGTGCGATCTCGCTGCACGCCCGTTACAACCTTCCGCTCGAGGATGGCAATCCCTCGGGCAATCTGATGACCGGTCAGAGCAATAGTTTTGTGGTCAGTCCATATGACTTCCTGGTCGCAACGACGGTACCGGACGAGGTCAAGCGCACGAGTGACGGATTCGTCAATCCGGGAGCACTGGCGGCAACTGGCCCGATGTTCATCCGTGCAGGGGAGGATTTTTCTGTCACCGTGACCTCGGTCAACCAGTCCGGTACGGCAACGCCAAACTATGGGCAGGAAATCGTGCCCGAGTCGGTGACATTGACGGCGAATCTCGTTGGCGGGCTGGGATTGACCAACAATCCGGGGCTCGGCAACGCGTCTGCATTCAGTCCTTTTGTTGCCGGTAGTGCGACCGGGACGACATTCAACTGGCCGGAAGTGGGCATCATCACATTGACCCCGGCTGTGGCAGACGGAAGCTATCTCGGCGCCGGGGATGTCACTGCCAGTGCCAGTGGTAATGTCGGGCGGTTCGTGCCGTTCGATTTCGCGGTCACGCGCAATGCACCGCTGTTCGATGCCGGTTGCAGCGTTGCCGGCAAGGATGCGTTTACCTACGTGGGCGAGCCGTTCGATTATCAGACGCCACCGGTGATTTCTGTGATCGCTCGCAACCGGACGGGAGGCACGACGCTCAACTACAGCGGCGATTTCTTCAGGATCACGGCAGCGTCGCTATCGGGGAAAAGCTATACGGCAGCGAGCGGCTCGCTGGACCTCTCCGGCATACCGGCGATCGACCCCGCGACCCGTTTTAATGGTGACGGTATCGCGTCGCCGGCGCCGCCGGCGGCCGGGACAGGTTTGCTGACTTTCAGTGCCGGAACCGGCTTGCGCTTCGTGCGCAGCACGCCAGTTGTTGCCTTTGATGCCGACATTTCGCTGGCAATCAACGTGATTGATGAAGACGGCACGACTGTCGCCCTGATCGACGGTGTCGCCGCCGCCAACCCGGTGCGTTTCGGCCAGGCTACGGCGGGCAATGGCATCCTGTTCGCCGGTACTACGGTCACGCCGGGCAAGACGCCCCGGGAGATGCGCTTTGGCCGGTTGCGCATGGATAACGTCTCCGGGAGCAGCCGGCTGGCGCTGCCGTTGCGCGCACGCGCGCAGTATTTCACCGCAAACGGGTTCGTCAACAATGGCGATGATAGTTGTACCAGCTTCGGTGGCTCGGACATTGCGATGGCCTTTGTACCGTCTACCAACCTTTCAGCCTGTGAAACTGCGACGCTGCCGGCAGGGGCGGTGACGCTCAACGGCGGGCAGGCCAGTGGACTGCGCCTGGCGGCGCCGGGCGTGGGAAACGATGGCAGTGTCGACCTGCGGATCAACCTTGCTGCGGCCAGCGGCAGCACTTGCACCGCGGTTGGCGGGGCGGCGACCGGGGCGACTTTCACTGCGCTTGACTACCTGCGCGGCAACTGGGGTGGCGCTGCCGCATGGGACCAGGATCCGCGCGCCAGGGCGACCTTTGGCATCTACGGCATGGGCACCGAATTCCTGTATCTGCAGGAGAATTACTGAATCGCCTTGGCACGCTTATTTCTTCATTGACGACAATGGGTTATTGGAGTATTTTCGTGTTATTTCACAAGTTTTGGGAAGCATCTGGATGATGCCAAGGCGGGCTGTGGGGCCGGGTGCCGTTGCCATCTGCTTTCACAGTGGCCGCGTCGAGCTCGCGCGCGTCGATCGCGTCAGCGATGCACAGCCGTCGGTCGCGCTGTGCGCATCCTTGCCAGCCGGCCCGGTATCCGAGGCGCTGTCGCAGCTGCGGCGTGAATACGGGTTGGCGCGCAGTCCCTGCGTGACACTGATGCGCGCTGGTGACTACCAGTTGCAGATGATGGAGGCGCCTGGCGTGCCGGAGGCGGAATTGCGCTCGGCGGTGCGTTGGCGGCTCAAGGACGTACTCGATTACCCGCCTGATGCGGCAACTGTTGACGTTATACGGGTGCCGGCCGGCCCCAATGCGCCGATGCGGGGCAGGTCGGTGTATGCGGTGGCGGCACGTAACGAACGCATTGCCGAGACGATGAACACGTTTTCCGATGCCCGGCTTTCTCTCAAGGCCATCGATATCCCGGAGATGGCACAACGCAATATGGCAGCCTTGTACGAAATGCCGGAGCGGGCTCTGGCGATGCTGAGTATGAATGCGCAGCGCGGATTATTGACGTTCACGGCGCAGGCCGAGTTGTACCTGGCGCGTTCGATCGATGTCGGTTTGTCGCAGTTACAGCAAGCGCACGCGGAGATGCGAGATCAGTTGCTCGATCGGATCGTGCTCGAAATTCAACGATCACTCGACCATTTCGACCGGCAGTTCAGCCACCTGCCGGTCAGCAAACTCGTGCTGGCGCCGTTGCCAGAGGATCCGGGTTTGCTCGCGCGGCTGTCGTCAAGCCTGGATGTCGACGTCGAGCTGGCGCGCCTGGAGGATCGCATCGACATTTCGCGGGTGCCGGAGCTCGCCTCGCCCGCCATGCAGGCGGATCAATTCCTCACCATCGGTGCTGCCCTGCGCGAAGAGGCTGTCCGGTGAGCCAGCAAATCAATCTCTATAACCCTGCATTCGAGCGCAAGCGCGATCTGCTCACGTTCCAGAGCGTGGTCACAGCCTGGGGTATCGGGTTTGCCGTTGCCGTTGTCGTTGTTGTGGCATTGGCAGTACGGGGCAGTTATCTGGAGCGCGAGTTGTTGCGCACGGATGCAGCGCGCGAAGCCGCGCAAGCGCGCATGACCGAGCTTGCGGGACAACTCGCCGCGCGCCAGCCCAATCCCGAACTCGCGATGCAGGTCAAGCGACTGGAGCAGAGCCTTGCCAGCCGCCAGGAAATCATGTCGACGCTGCAAACCGGGGTGATCGGCGATACCCGGGGGTTTTCTGCCCATCTGACGGCATTTGCACGCCAGTCATTCAGCGGATTATGGCTGACCGGACTCGAAGTCGCGGGCGCCGGTCAGGATGTGGTTCTTGAAGGCCGGGCGACGAGTCCGGAACTCGTTCCAGACTATCTGAAGCGACTCAATCGCGAAGAAGTGATGCGCGGTCATGCATTCGCCGAAATGGAAATGCGCCGCCCCGATGGCAGCGATGGAAAACCGCTCGTGGGGGCGAAGTATGTGGAGTTTCGGCTGTCGACGTTGTCGCAGCCCGAATCCGAACAGAGGAGCGCGAAGTGAAGCAGCAATGGGCCGAGCTCGAACAACGCTTTTCCCGCCTGACCCGGCGTGAGCGCGCAATACTGTTCGCGGGCGGGCTGGCGCTGTTGCTGATTGTCGGTTTTTCGCTTGTTGATTCGTCAATTGCCCGGCAACGCGCTCTCGTTGACAAGATCGACAAGGCGCGCGCTAGTGCTTCGATGGCCGCGACGCAGGTCGAAACCATCATGCGCCAGCTCGCGGAGAATCCCGATGCGCACGCGCAGGCCCGGGTTGCACAGCTCACAGAGGAAACGCGCGAACTGGACGCGCAAATGGCGGGGATCAACCGCAACCTCGTTCCTCCGCAACAGATGGCGCAAATCCTGCAAAAGATGCTCACCCGTAATGCCCGCGTGAAACTGGTGCGGCTGAAGACTCTTCCGGTTTCATATCTCACGGAGCTCGCGCATCCCGAAGAGAGCGCGAATGTCTACAAACATGGCATGGAGCTGACGCTGCAGGGCCGTTACCTTGACGTGTTGAGCTACCTGGACGAGCTCGAATCGCTGCCCTGGCAGATGTTCTGGGCGAGGGCACAGATGGATGCGAGTGGTTATCCGGCTGTGCGCATGACGGTAACGGTTTATACGCTGTCGCTCGATAAAGAATGGTTGGTAGTCTGATGTCCCTCATCGTCCGGCTTGCCGCTGGTCTGGCCCTTGCATCGATTTCATTCATGTCTGGCGCGGAGTCGTTGCGCGACCCGACCCGGCCGCCAGCAAATGCGCTCGGCACCGCCAAACCGGTCGCCGCCAAACCTGCTTCGCGCAACAGATTGGTGCTGCAAACGGTGGTGATCTCCGAGCAGCGCCGTACGGCGGTGATCAATGGCCGTGTGATGTCGGTCGGCGATACGATTTCCGGCTTTACGGTGGCAAAAATACGTGAAGCCGAAGTGGTAATGAAAGGATCGAAAGGGACTCGTACATTGCGCCTGTACCCCGCGGTGAACAAGATCGCCACAACAACGCTGCCGGAAGAGACGAAAGGTCACGAATGAGCATGCCGTTACCGAAACTGCGAGGTCAACAGCACGTTTGCACGCTGTGCTTGTGGCGCTGCGGCAGGCGAGCGCTGGCCGCTACTTCGCTGGCGCTGCTGGCTTCGTGTTCCACGTTGCAGCCGCCACCGCTGGATTTCAAGACTGCCAAAACGGAGATCGACGAAGCCGCGCAGACGCAACCGGCGAGTGAACAACCGAAGGCCGTTGCGGATGCCTTGCTGCCGCCGATCACTGTTGAAATGCCGAAAGTCGATGGCCACCCCATCGAGCCGACTTTCGATCTGCAGGTCAACAAGGCGCCGGCCAACCAGGTATTTCTGGCTATCGTCGAAGGTACCCGATACAGCATGGTGGTTCATCCTGACGTCAAGGAGCCGATTTCGATCAACCTGAAGAATGTCACGGTATTTGACGCGCTTGAAACCATCCGCGAAGTCTACGGTTACGAGTACGTCGCGCAGGGAACGCGCATCATGATCAAGCCGGTCAGTCTCCAGACCCGGGTATTCCAGGTGAACTATCTGGTCTCCCAGCGCAAGGGCGAGTCGGACGTCAGGATCAGTTCAGGCGCCATCTCGGACGCGTCAAACCCGTCGCTCCCTGGTGGTACGACAGTGGCGGGCGTGGCCGGGGCTACAAGCAAGCCGCTGGAAAGCAGCCGTGTGAAAACAACCACGGACAATGACCTGTGGAAAGAGATCGCGCTGGCGGTCAAGGCGATGATTGGCGTCGAAGATGGCCGTAACGTCGTCGTCAGCCCCCAAGCCGGCGTCATCGTGGTCCGGGCATATCCGGCCGAGTTGCGCAGCGTGGCCGAATTGCTCGAAACAATGTCCGTGGTGGTCGAACGCCAGGTGATGCTGGAAGCCAAGATCATCGAAGTACGGCTCAAGGACGGTTCGCAAACCGGCGTGAACTGGGCTGCGTTTGACAGTGGTGACAACAGCCGTTTCGGGGGTGGGGTGCTCACGCCGGGTGCAACGCTGTTGCCGGACGGTACTGTCAGTGCCTATACCGCACGCAATGACGACGGTAGCGTGAAGCCGAATTCGATCATCGAGTCGCAACCGGGCCGGCCCGGCTTTATTGGCAACGGATTGGGAACACCCGGTACCTTGCTCGGGCTGGCATTCCAGACAAACAGTTTCGCGGCGATGATTTCGTTTCTTGAAACACAAGGCGAGTTGTCTGTCCTGTCGAGCCCGCGCATTGCAACGCTTAACAACCAGAAGGCGGTCCTCAAGGTGGGAACGGACGAATTCTTCGTGACCAACGTCACATCGAACGTCACGTTCACCGGAACGACCAGCACGCAGTCACCGACGATTACTACCCAGCCATTCTTTTCCGGCGTCGCGCTGGATGTGACGCCGCAAATTGACAATGATGATGTCATCACCTTGCATATTCATCCGTCGGTGAGCCGGGTGACCGAGGTCACCAAGGACCTGGACCTTGGCAGCGCCGGCCAGTTCAGGATACCGCTGGCGTCGAGCAATATCAGCGAATCCGATACGATCGTTCGCGTATTCAGCGGTCAGATCGTTGCCATTGGCGGTCTCATGAAAGAGATCTCCAGCCGTAACCGGGGGCAGGTGCCGGGTGCTGGCGACTTGCCTATCGTCGGCACGCTTTTCGGCAACTCGCAGCGTGCCACGGAGAAGAGCGAGCTGGTCATTCTGGTCAAGCCGACCATCCTAAAGAGCGCGGCCGACTGGGCCAGCGAGGTCCGGGCGGCCAAACATCGTCTGGATAACTTCGGTCGAGGCGACGAAGCCGTGGCCGAAACCGGAAAACCGTAGCGCTGCCGCGACCATCAGCCAATGCAACTGAACGCTTAAAGCAGACAGAAACCAGAAAATGTACCGCAATCATTTTGGCCTGCGTGAACCGCCCTTCGGGCTGACCCCCGACACGGCGTTTGCATTTTCCGGGACATCTCACCAGCAAGCTCTGAATGTGCTGTTGGTGGCGAGCGGATCGGGCGAGGGTTTTATCAAGATTACCGGTGACGTTGGAATGGGCAAGACGTTACTTTGCCGCCGCTTTCTTTCAACGCTTGGCAACGAATATGTCGCGGCATACATTCCCAATCCGCTGCTCGATCTGCGCGGTATGCTGATGGCGATCGCCGAAGAACTGGGCGCCGGGATCGACCGGCCTTCTGATCAGCATCACCTGATCAAGACCGTCAACCATGCATTGCTCAAGCACGCGCGCCAGGGAAAACGGGTCATCATCTTTCTCGATGAGGCACAGGCTCTTCCGATTGAGACCCTCGAAGCATTGCGCCTGCTGTCGAATCTGGAAACCGAAAAGCGCAAACTCGTTCAGATAGTGATGTTTGGTCAACCGGAGCTGGACGATAAACTCGACAATCCGTCGATTCGCCAGCTCAACCAGCGTATTTCATTCAGCTATCAGCTTGCCGGCCTGTCGGAAAAGGAGACCGCGCTTTACGTGGCGCACCGCCTGCAGGTTGCCGGTTATGCCGGCGAAGGCCTGTTTTCCGCTCGCGCCCTGGGCGCCTTACACAAACATACGAAGGGCGTGCCGCGGCTGATCAACGTGCTTGCGCACAAGTCACTTCTTGCCGCTTACGGTGAAGGCGCAACGAAGATATCGCGACAGCATGTGGTTCGTGCCGCCCAGGATACCCCAGCTGCGTTTCAAGGCGTTCGCCTGCCCGTCGGTAACTTCGCGATGTTCGCGGCGGCGATTGTCGGCATTGCTGCATTGTTCTACGTCGCATGAGTCTGATCAACCAGGTACTGCAGGATCTCGAAGAACGTGGCGCCCGGCCCGCGCAAGGGCCGCAAATGCATGGTGAGATCCGGCCGGCTGCGGTGACCAGACCGGCACGGTGGCGCACTGCAGTGCTGTGGCTGCTGGTGCTGTCTGTCATGCTGGCGATCTCAATGCTGGTGTGGTCGGGACGCGGGGGTGTTGATGATTTGGTTGCAACGGTCGGCGCACAGCTGGGTGGATCCGGTTCGGCTGATCGGCTACCTGTGGTTACTGCCGGTATGCCGGCGGAACGCATTGCTTCAACACCGGTAGATGTCCAGGATCAGGTCAATGCGGCCTTGATGGTGCCTGTTTTTCAGTTGTCCGGAGAACTCTCGGTGTTGCCGAGGACGCAGGGGATGGCATCGCTGCAATTAGAACCGAAGCGATCAAAACCGGATCAATCAAAATCCGTTCAAACAGAACCGCGCCAGCCGAACTCGCCTCGATCAAGACCTCAATCAGAATCGGTTCAATCGGATCTGGCGCAATCGGATCTGGCGCAACCGAAAATGACCAATTCGGAACAGCCGGTGGTAATGCCGGTGGCCGCGCCCGCTCGCGCGAAGAGCACGGTTTCGGCGCCAGGCAAATCGTCGGGCCCGGACAGGGCTGCGCGCAAGAAGCAGGCAAAGAACTCGCCTTCCGCGACCGAAACTGCTGTAACACCATCGCGTCCGGCAGCGACAGAGCAGGCTGTGGTGGCCAAGGCCGAGGAGGCACGGCCGAGCATCGCGAAATCCAATTTCAACGACGATCTCGAGGAGGTCGTCATTGCATCAAACGTATCAGGGCCACCGATCGAGAGGCAAGCGCGGCAACTGCCTGCATCCGAGCGTGCGGAAGTTGCATTTCGTGAGGGCATCGCCAAGTTGCGCAAGGGAGAAATTGCGCAGGCCGAGTCACGCTTCCGCGAGGCAATCAGCATTGACAGCAGACACGCTACTTCACGACAGGCGCTCATCGGGTTGCTCATCGACTCTGGGCGACTTGCACAGGCAGAGAGCGTACTGGAAGAATCGCTTGCGGGTAATCCGCGCCAGTCCGGCCAGGCAATGTTGCTGGCGAGGCTTCAGGTAGAGCGAGGGGACCTTGAAGGCGCGTTGCAGACCCTGCAACGCTTTGGCGTTTATGCTGCATCAGATGCCGGTTACCTGTCGTTTATGGCTGCCATCCTGCAACGTGCAAAGCGCAACGAGGAAGCGGTTGCCCAGTATCGCAAGGCGCTGTCGCTGTCGCCGGGCAATGCAGTGTGGTTGATGGGAATGGGGATCAGTTTGCGCGCACTCGGCGAGTACCGACAGGCAAGGGATGCTTTCGATTCTGCTGCGGCGACCCGGACGCTGACGCCACAATTGCAGGCATTTGTCGAACAGCAGCAGCGCGAACTCGAACGCAGGGTGAACTAGGTTCCCTCAGCGGTGCGCAGGCGTGCGAGCGACAATCCATCCGACGACCTTGTCGGCCCCTGCGCGCTTGAGAACCGTGGCAAGTTCGTTGAGAGTTGCCCCGGTGGTGATTACATCGTCAACGACGGCAATGGTCTTGCCGTGCAGTTGAGTCTGACAGCGAAACGCATTGCGTACGTTGCGGGCGCGATCGCGCCAAGGCAGCGCCGTTTGCGATACGCCAGCCGAGGTGCGTTGCGCAATATCCGCGCATGGCCGCAGGCCGAACGGTGCGCAAGCATGACGCGCAATCTCTGTCGCCTGATTGAAACCGCGCTCGCGCAAGCGTGAATTCGCAATTGGCATCGGCAACACAATATCCGGGTAGGGCTCCTCGTCCAGGTGCATGGCCAGACACAAGCCCAGCGCGCGGGCTGCTGCCAGATTGCGGGAGTACTTCAGTTCTGCAATCAGGAAATCGACGGGCGTGGCATAGTCCAGAGCACTGATCACGTAATCGTAGCGGGGTGGATGGCTGATACAACGACCGCACAGCGAGCCGGTTGGAGTCGTGCAAGCGCATATCGGACAACGCTTGCCGTTGACCTCGGGTAGTGAAGCCGAACAGTCGTCGCACAGCCCGTTTTCTTTGGCCGGTGCTGCGCAGAGTACGCAGGCGGCGGGCATGATGGACCGCAGCCAGGCGTTCAGGTGGCCCATGGTTTCTCCGAAAAAATCGAAAACGGGCAGCTGCGCCGGTTAGTCATGCGACGATATCGGAAATCCGCAATGCTGTCGCATGCCAGACACATCATATAATGTGCTCGATCAATATTGATAACCGGAGCGCAATTGTAATGAACTCAGCCGTTGATCCTGTAGAGCTGCACACCCCGGGTGAATCGGGCGCCAAAGCCTGGTTGCCGGACGAGGTGAAGGCGTTGTTCGAGCAGCCATTTGGTGACTTGCTGTTCACGGCGCAGCAGGTTCATCGCGATCATTTCAAGCCCAACAGCGTACAGCTCTCGACCCTGCTCTCGGTCAAGACTGGTGGTTGCCCGGAGGATTGTGGCTATTGCCCGCAAGCTGCCCGTTACCAGACCGGCGTTGATAACGAAGCACTGATGAATGTCGAGGACGTGCTCGACGCGGCGCGGGCGGCCAAGCGCAACGGCGCCACCCGGTTTTGCATGGGAGCGGCCTGGCGCGGCCCAAAACAGCGTGATCTGGAAAAAATCACCGGAATGGTCAAGGCGGTCAAGGCATTGGGCCTGGAAACCTGTGCAACGCTGGGGATGCTCAAAGAGGGGCAGGCCGAGCAACTCAAGTCCGCCGGGCTTGATTATTACAACCACAACATCGACACCGGTGCTGAACATTACGAGCAAATTGTTTCCACGCGCAATCAGGACGATCGCTATGAGACTCTGTCGCGGGTTCGTGCTGCTGGCGTGAATGTGTGCTGTGGTGGCATTGTCGGCATGGGCGAATCCCGCGAAACTCGCGCCGAACTGATTTCGCGGCTGGCGAACATGGATCCATATCCGGAGAGTGTCCCGATCAACAACCTGGTGCAGGTAAAAGGGACGCCGTTGTTCGGGACCGAGCCGATTGATCCACTCGAGTTTGTGCGCACCATCGCCTGTGCGCGTATCACCATGCCGTGCGCCATGGTCCGGCTGTCTGCCGGGCGCGAGCAGATGTCTGATGAGATGCAAGCGCTTTGTTTCCTGGCAGGGGCGAATTCCATCTTCTATGGAGACAAGCTACTGACTACCGGCAATCCACAGGCCGAGGCCGACCGGCGATTGCTGGACCGGCTTGGTATCAAGCCGACCTCGAGCGGCGATCTGCGCGTCGGTTAGCGCGTGTAGCCGGCAGCGGACTTCCGGGCTGGGTCGATCTGCACTGATTGAATCAGCTTGCATCACTCAGGGTTGGTTCAATCAAACACGAATATCAATCAAGGCTGAATCGATCTGAAACAGGCCGTTGCGATTTGAATCTGAACCGATCCAGACTGCGCCGCTCGTTTGACCGTGCAGCCTTCGACTTCGAGTCGGTGGCGGCGCTGCCGCGCGAGGTCGCCATTCGCATGCACGATCGGCTCTCGCTGATGCGATTGCCGGTGCAGCGCATTCTCGACGCGGGTTGCGGTACCGGGCATGGGGCGAGAATGCTGCGAAAACGCTACGGTGGCGCGCTTGTTGTCGAACTTGATCTGTCCGAGGAAATGCTGTCGCAGCCAAGGCCCCGTCCGAGGCTGGCGTGGTCCTGGTTGGGCCGCTCGCTCAGGCGTTGCACGGTCTGCGCCGACCTCCGGCATCTGCCACTGGCCGAATCGAGTATTGACCTCATCTGGTCGAATCTCGCGTTGCATTGGGTGGATGATCTCGAAGGCACGTTGGCGCAGATGCTGCGGGTGCTTCGCCCGGGCGGGCTGTTGATGTTCTCGATACTGGGGCCGGATACGCTCAAGGAACTGCGTGCGGCATCGTCCGGAGAACTGTTCCAGGTCAACCCGCACGTCGACATGCACGATATTGGGGACATGTTGATCGGTTGCGGCTACGCCGAGCCGGTCATGGACATGGATCTCATGACTTTGACCTATGCCGATCTCCCCGCCCTGTTGCGCGATCTGCGGGCCCACGGATCGATCAGCCGGGTGGCGCCCTCGAGCAGGGGACTTGGTGAGCGCCGGCGCTATCAGCGTGTGGCATCGCGCTATGCGGAATTCGAGCGTGCTGACGGCAGGTTACCGGCGACTTTCGAAGTCATATTCGGACATGCATGGCGCCCACAACCCCGCATCTCGCCGAAAGGCGAGCGGGTGATCGAACTGCGCTCGCAGACGAAATAACTGCAGGATCAGAAGCGAATACGAACGTGTTGCGCCGTCGTGATGGCGAGTACCGGCGTGGATGCCGTGTTGCATCAACGATAATGGCTTTTCCTGCTGATTTTGCTGCTCTTTCCTTGCTTCGCGTCAGTTCGCTATGTTACATTTCGACGCCGCTTTATCAATCAGGGATATATTCAGTATGTGGTCGGCCGAGTCGCTGGAGGGCGTGCAATTTGAAATCATTTCCCGCCGAAACAACTCGAGCTCGCGAAACGCCCGGCTGCTTGTATTTGGATCGCTTGGACTGTTTACACTGCTGATTGCAGTCGGCTTCGTGTTGATGGGGGCGTGGCCGGTCTTGCCGTTTGCCGGACTGGAATGTGTGGCCTTGCTTCTGGCCTACGTCTGGTTATACCGTCACGACGATGACTATGAGCTGATTGCAATTGACGGTGATGACATCGTCGTGGAAGCACAGGATGGCGGCAAGCTGGAGCGACGTCAGCTCAGCCGGTACTGGGCCCGGGTCATTGTCGAGGAAAAGCGGGTTGGGCAGACACGTGTTTTCCTGCGTGCTCACGGGCGCGAGGTCGAATTTGGTAGACTGCTTCCCGATAATGCCAGAAAGGATTTGGCGAGGCGGCTGCGTACAAGACTTTCTGGCATTATCGGGAAGCAGTC
>JASFUE010000015.1:0-19568 GCA_050050435.1 Burkholderiales bacterium
CCGAGCACGCGCAATACCTTCCACGCCGGACGCGTTTGTCCGCGCGGTGCAACAACACCGTTGAATGACTGCGCCCGCCCTTCGATGTTGACGAAAGTGCCCGCCGTTTCGGTAAACGGAGCAATCGGCAACAGCACCTGCGCATAGTCAAGCGCACGGTGTTTGAATGCGGACATCGCCACGACCAGTTCGGCCGAATGCATCGCTTCGGTGGCCAATCGCGGCATGGCGGTGTCGGCTTCAACTTCTGCGTGAACCAGCAAGTAGGCTTTCAGCGGCTCGCTGATCATTGTGGCCGCGTTGCGCCCGGAAGACTGTTTCGGAATGGCGCCGCTCAGATAACCACCGACACTGTTCGCGCCGTCGCCGAGGAAGCCGACCCGGCAACCGGTGATCGTGCCAAGAAGGTTCGCCAGCGCCTGGATACGCCCGCGCTCGGGGCCGTGCTGCACGAGATTGCCAAGCAGGATCGCCTTAGCGCCACCGTCCATCAGACTTTGCGCAATCTTCCTTGCGTCATCATCGACATCCACCGCTGCCACTTCCGGCCCGACGTCAACGCCCGCCAGCCCGGCTGCGGCGTTGGTCACCGCTGCCACGCAATCGCCGATGCGGCTCGGCGCAACGACAATGCGCCCGTGCGTACGTGCCAGAAAGTCATCGCCAACCGCATTGATGATATTGAGCTGGGCACCATTCTTCCTGACCGCCTGCCGAACCCGTTGCGCCAGCAGCGGATGCTCCTTGCGCATGTTCGAGCCGATCACGAGTACCCGGTCGAGTTGATTCAGTTCGGCCACTTTCATGCCCAGCCACGGCACCGGGCGATCGGCACGGTCGAGCGAAAAATCAACCTGCCTCAACCGGAAGTCAACGTGATCACTACCCAGAGAGCGCAGCAGCTTCTGCAGCAGATACAGTTCCTCGGAAGTTGACTGGGCGGTAGCAAGGGCGCCGATGGCTTCCGGTCCATAAGCGCCTTTCACACGCCCGAGTTCAGTCGCAACGTACTCGAGCGCCGTTGCCCAGTCGACTTCTTCCCAGCGCCCATCGCGCTTGACCATGGGCGATGTCAGGCGCTCTTCGCTATTCAGGGCTTCGTAGGAAAAGCGGTCGCGGTCCGATAACCAGCATTCGTTCACTTCCTCGTTCTCGCGAGGCAGCACGCGCATGACGCGATCCTGCTTGACCTGCACCACGATATTCGAACCAAGGCTGTCGTGCGCGGCAACGGAGTAACGCCGCGCCAACTCCCAGGTGCGGGCACTGTAGCGGAAAGGTTTTGAAGTCAGCGCGCCGACCGGGCAAACGTCGATCATGTTTCCGGACAGCTCCGAATCCACTGTGTGACCAACGAATGCCATGATCTCGGAATGCTCGCCACGACCGGGCATGCCCAGCTCCATCACCCCGGCGATCTCCTGCCCGAAGCGGACACAGCGCGTGCAATGGATACACCGGGTCATTTCCTCGGCCGAGACCAGCGGCCCGAGATCCTTGTGCGGTACGACGCGCTTGTTTTCGTGAAATCTCGAAGCCGAACTACCATAGCCAACAGCAAGATCCTGCAACTGGCATTCCCCGCCCTGATCGCAGATCGGGCAATCGAGAGGGTGGTTGATGAGCAGGAACTCCATCACGCCCTTTTGCGCATTTACAGCAAATTCGGAGTGAGTGAAGACTTTCATTCCCTCGGTAACCGGGGTCGCGCACGCCGGCAGTGGTTTCGGCGCCTTTTCAACCTGAACCAGGCACATCCTGCAATTGGCCGCGATCGACAGCTTCTTGTGATAGCAGAAATGCGGAATGTATATGCCGAGCTTGTTGGCAGCATCCATCACTGTGCACTGTTCCGCTACTTCAACCGATTTTCCGTCGATTTCCAGTGTAATCATCGACTCAACCCACCTGACATTTTTTGTTCTCGATGTGGTACAGGAACTCGCCCCGGAAATGATTGATGAAGCTTTTTACCGGCAACGCAGCGGCATCGCCAAGCGCACAAATAGTTCTTCCAGCAATATTGTCCGATACCGACAGCAGCACATCGAGGTCATCGGGTTCACCCTTGCCGTTCTCGATTCGGTGAACCATGCGGTAGAGCCACCCGGTTCCTTCACGGCACGGCGTGCATTGCCCGCACGACTCTTCATAATAAAAATACGACAACCGTTGCAGGCAGCGCACCATGCAACGCGTCTCGTTCATTACGATGACCGCGCCGGAGCCCAGCATCGAGCCGGCCTTGGCGATGGAATCGTAGTCCATGTCGGTTTCCATCATGATCGCGGCCGGCAGCACCGGCATCGACGAGCCGCCCGGGATGACCGCTTTCAGCGCCTTGCCATCGCGCATGCCGCCTGCCATCTTCAGCAGTTCGGAAAACGGCGTACCCAGCCGGACTTCGTAATTGCCGGGCCGCGCCACATCCCCCGAAACCGAAAAAATCTTGGTGCCACCATTGTTGGGGCGTCCCATATTGAGGAACGCGTCAGCCCCGTTACGGATCAGCCACGGGACAGCGGCAAAGGTTTCGGTGTTGTTGATCGTCGTAGGCCTGCCGTAAAGGCCGAAACTGGCAGGAAATGGCGGCTTGTACCGCGGCTGCCCTTTCTTGCCTTCGATCGATTCGAGCAGCGCCGTTTCCTCACCGCAGATATAGGCGCCCCAGCCGTGTACGGCATGCAGGTCGAAGTCAAAGCCAGAGCCGAGAATATTGGATCCGATGTATCCGGCGGCACGCGCTTCCTCCAGTGCTGCTTCGAAGCGCTCGTAAACTTCCCAGATTTCACCATGGATATAGTTGTAACCGACCGTGATACCCATGGCGTAGGCGGCGATTGCCATTCCTTCAATCACCACATGCGGGTTGTAGCGCAGGATGTCACGATCCTTGAACGTGCCCGGTTCGCCTTCGTCCGAGTTGCACACCAGGTACTTGGCGCCATCGAGACCGCGCGGCATGAAACTCCACTTCAGTCCGGTCGGAAAACCGGCACCGCCACGTCCGCGCAAAGCCGATTTCTTGACTTCGGCGATGATGTCTTCAGGCTTGATTCGTTCACTGAGGATTTTGCGCAGCGCGCTATAGCCTTCGCGCGACTCATAGTCCGCAAGCCGCCAGTTGAGGCCATCGAGCCCTTTCAGTATGACCGCATCCGGTCCGTAACTGTCCTGAGGGAACGGTGGGGCGGGCGCGTTCATTTGGTCTTCAACTCTTCGAGCAGTTTGTCCAGGTTGGCAGGCGTCATGAACGACATCATTTGCCTGTCGTTGACAATGCACACGGGCGCATCGCCACACGCCCCCATGCATTCACCTTCCTTGAGCGTGAACCTGCCGTCACCGGTGGTTTCGTTGAAACCGATATTGAGTGCTTTCTTCAGATGCTCGGCGGCGCCTTCGGCCCCGCTCAGTGCGCATGGCAAATTGGTGCAGATGGTGATCTTGTACTGCCCCGGCTCTTTCAGGTTGTACATGCCATAGAACGTGGCAACTTCCCAGACAGCAATCGGCGGCATCTCGAGGTAGGAAGCCACGAACTCGACAACATCCGTTGAAATCCAGCCCTTTTCCCGCTGCGCAATCGCCAGTGCCGACATTACCGCGGAGGACTTGCGCTCCACCGGATACTTCGCGATCTCCCTGTCGATCTTCGAAACCGCCGCGGCGCTCAGTACAGTCACGCCGGTCACCGGTCCACTTCTCCGAACACAATATCCTGAGTGCCAATGATTGCAACCATGTCCGCGATCATGTGGCCACGCGACATTTCATCTATTGCTGACAGGTGCACGAAACCGGGCGCCCGGATTTTCATTCGATACGGCTTGTTGGCGCCGTCAGATATCAGGTAAATGCCGAACTCTCCCTTGGGCGCTTCCACCGACGAGTACACCTCGCCGCGCGGAACGTGCATGCCTTCGGTAAACAGTTTGAAATGATGGATCAGCTCTTCCATATTCGACTTCATGGACACGCGCGATGGCGGAGCGACCTTGTAGTCATCCAGCATCACCGGGCCGGGATTGTCGCGCAACCACTGCACACATTGCCGGATGATGCGATTGGACTGACGCATTTCCTCGATGCGCACCAGATAGCGGTCATAGCAATCCCCGTTTACCCCGACCGGGATATCGAAGTCGAGCTGATCATAGACTTCGTATGGCTGCTTCTTGCGCAAATCCCAGGCGATGCCGGAGCCACGCAACATCGGCCCGGTAAAACCTAGCGCGACTGCCCTCTCGGGCGAAACGACACCGATACTGACCGTGCGTTGTTTCCAGATGCGATTATCTGTGAGTAACGTTTCGTACTCATCGACCTTCTTCGGGAAACGCCGGGAGAAGTCATCAATGAAATCGAGCAACGAACCTTCACGATTTGCGTTGAGTTTTCCAACCTCTTTCTCATCGCGAATCTTTGACGTCTGATAGCGCGGCATGGCGTCCGGGAGATCGCGATACACGCCGCCGGGCCGGTAGTAGGCAGAATGCAGGCGCGCACCTGAAGCCGCTTCATAACAGTCCATCAGATCTTCGCGCTCGCGAAAGCAATAGAGAAACACGGTCATCGCGCCAACATCGAGCGCATGCGCGCCAAGCCACAGCAGGTGGTTCAGAATGCGCGTGATCTCGTCAAACATGACGCGGATATACTGGGCTCGCAAAGGCACTTCGACTTGCAGCAACTTCTCGATCGCCATTACATAGGCGTGCTCGTTGCACATCATCGAAACGTAATCGAGGCGATCCATGTAGGGGACCGACTGCAGGTATGTCTTGTTCTCGGCCAGTTTCTCGGTGGCCCGGTGCAGCAGCCCGATATGCGGATCGGCGCGCTCAATGACTTCACCATCGAGTTCGAGCACGAGGCGCAGCACCCCGTGCGCCGCCGGATGCTGCGGCCCGAAATTCATGGTGTAGTTTCGAATCTCAGCCACGAGCGCCAATACTCCAGGCAGTGATCCGCATCTCAGAACGTGATCTGTCAGTCCACATCGCCATAACTTTCTTCGCGCACCACACGCGGAACGATTTCGCGTGGCTCGATGGTGACGGGTTGGTAGATAACACGTTGCTGGTCGGGGTCATAGCGCATTTCAACATTGCCCGACAGCGGAAAGTCCTTGCGAAACGGGTGGCCGACAAAACCATAGTCGGTGAGCAGCCGCCGCAGGTCCGGATGACCGGTAAAGACGATGCCGAACAGATCGAAGGCTTCGCGTTCAAACCAGTTGGCGCCCGGCCACAGCCCGACCACCGAATTTACGACCGGGAAATCGTCGTCCTCACAGTAGGCACGCACGCGAAGCCGGCAGTTATGCTCGATGGACAGGAGATGGTAAACAACGGCAAAGCGCCTCGCCGAAGCCCGGCTCGCAGCGTACTCGCTGTAATCAACGCCGCACAGATCCACCAGTTGGGAGAAACGCAGTTGCGGATGATCCCGGAGCTCGAGCATGACGTCGCAAAGCGCACGGGGCGGAACGATCACCGTCAACTCGCCAAGGGCGCGGTTGACTGCCTCGATGCGTTCGCCAAAGACGGTGCGCAGTTGTTCTTCCAGCAACTGTAGACGTGTGCTCATGCCTGTTTTGCTACCGGGAGACTAACGCGCAATCGTGTTGGTCCTGCGAATCTTGTTCTGCAACTGGATAATTCCATACAGCAATGCTTCCGAGGTCGGCGGGCAACCCGGAACGTACACGTCTACCGGCACGATACGGTCACACCCGCGCACGACGGAATAGGAATAATGATAGTAACCACCACCGTTGGCGCAAGACCCCATCGAGATTACCCAACGCGGTTCGGCCATCTGGTCATAGACCTTGCGAAGCGCAGGGGCCATCTTGTTGCACAACGTGCCGGCAACGATCATCACGTCCGATTGCCGGGGGCTGGGCCTGAACACGACGCCAAAGCGGTCCAGGTCGTAACGCGAGGCCCCCGCATGCATCATCTCGACAGCGCAGCAAGCAAGCCCGAATGTCATGGGCCAGAGTGAGCCGGTCCGCGTCCAGTTAACGACGTTATCAATCGAGGTAGTAACGAAACCCTGTTCGCTTACACCCTGAGCGCTCATGAATTCACTCCGCTCAATCCCATTCCAGGGCGCCTTTCTTCCACTCGTAGATGAACCCGACCACCAGTAGCCCGAGAAAAACCACCATGGCAACAAACCCGAACATGCCGATCTCGTCGAGTACGACTGCCCACGGAAAGAGGAATGCAATCTCGAGATCGAAAATGATGAACAGGATTGCAACCAGGTAATAACGAACGTCGAAGCGCATACGGGCGTCTTCGAAAGCCTCAAACCCGCATTCATAGGGCGAGAGCTTTGCCGCATTGGGATGGTGAGCGCGCAGCAAACGGCTCAGAGTTGCTCCGGCAACAGGCAAGACAACCCCCATTCCAAGTCCGACAGCGATAAACAACAGAATGGGGAAATACTGTTCGATCATCCAATTCCTTCCGGGTACAGCGTGCTACTTCGGGTGGGGCTTACACCCGCTTCAGCCAGCGACGACATTGCCGCTCGCCATAACAAACTCCTGCATCGATGCTGGTGCCGACGGCGAGACTCGAACTCGCACGACTTTCGCCACCGCCCCCTCAAGACGGCGTGTCTACCAATTCCACCACGTCGGCAATCACGTTCGCGCGCGCAGACGGCATCAACATATGCCTGCCCCGCCCTTCGCGCTACTCCTTGGGTATGTCGTCGACCTTGGACTCTCCCGCGGCATCGTTCGCAGGCGCGGTCGTCGCTGCCGGCACCGGCACTTCGACTTTGGCTGGCTCGGTCCCGGTCGACATAATGCCAATAGAACCTGACTTTTCGAACGAGAGGTAACTGAGGCCCATACTGGTTACGAAAAAGATGACCGCAAAGACCGCAGTAGAGCGGCTCAGAAAATTGGCTGATCCACTCGACCCGAACAAGCTTCCCGCCGAGCCGCTACCGAACGCGGCGCCCATGTCGGCACCCTTGCCATGTTGTATCAGCACGAGCCCGATGATGCCGGCGGCTGCGAGCACATGTACAATCAAGATTAGCAGAGACATACTTCGACATTCCCTTCAATCGGCAATCTGCCATGCAGCAGATTTGCCTGTCAGTTCAGCGATCTGCTGCCTCGCAAATCGCCATGAATTCTTCCGCTTTCAGCGACGCACCGCCTATCAGGCCGCCGTCAATGTCTTCCATCGCGAATAGTGACGACGCGTTCGCCGCTTTCACGCTTCCGCCATAGAGCATTGTCATCGACTCCGCCACACCGGAGTCATGTTCTGCTATCAGGGCTCTGAGATCCGCGTGTACTGCCTGAGCCTGATCAGGCGTTGCCGTCTTGCCTGTCCCGATAGCCCACACCGGCTCATAGGCGACCACCGATTTACCCAGCCCTTCAATGCCCACCTTGTCAATCACCGCCCGTAGCTGCCGTGACACTACTGATTCGGTCACACCACGCTCGCGCTCGTCCAGACTTTCACCGACGCAGACAATCGGCACCATTCCATGCCCCAGTACCGCTTCGGCCTTCGCCGCAACCATCTCATCATTCTCGTGAAAGAGGCTGCGCCGTTCCGAGTGGCCAACGATGACATACCGGCATCCGAAATCGGCAATCATCGCCACCGATACTTCGCCAGTATAGGCGCCCTCCGGCCACTGGCTGGCATTCTGGGCGCCCCAGCTCACACCTGAGTCGGCGAGGATCGAGCGCGCCTGCGAGAGATAAGGAAATGGCACGCAAACCGCGCAGCCGGCCTGTTGCAAGGCCCCGGCCTGCGCCGCCACGGCTTCCAACAGTAGCTGGTTACGAGCACTGTTCCCGAACATCTTCCAGTTCCCAGCTACAAGGCGTTGTCGCATCATCTTACTCACAGGCAGACCGGCCGGATTCTACCTTTCAAATCAAAGACGGGTCAACGTTGTGCAGTGCCGCGACGCCGTTCCGGACCAGCTTTACACCGCATTGCCAAAATCAGCAGGTTTGGCGATATTCAGGGCGCACAGGGCAAGGGCTCAGGTGGCCCGAAGTCGTACCGAAACCACCACAACCGGCTGCCGGTGCCAGCGCTTAACTGCGGGCGGTGGTATCCGCCCCCCCAGGCCTTTTGCCTATACAGCCTTGGGTGACACCGCCCCGGAGGCCGGTTCCTGTGCCGCTGTGCTGACCACGCCTGCCAGGTCATTGGCGGCCTGGCTGATTCTTTCCCGGTTGGACCCTTCAACCATCACACGAATCACCGGTTCGGTGCCGGATGCGCGCAACAGGACCCGGCCATCGCCTGCCAGCGAGCGCTCGAGTTCCTGTACAGCGTGCGTGACAGCCGCACTGGTCGCAAAATCGAATCCGCGTGGCACCTTTACATTAACAAGCACCTGCGGATACAGCGCCACCGGTTTGACCAGTTCAGACAACGGCCTGTCCAGCGCCCGCACCGCATGCAATACCTGCAGTGCCGAGACGATGCCATCACCGGTGGTGTGGCGATCGAGACAGATAAGGTGGCCGGAGTTCTCACCACCAAGCTGCCAGCTATTTTCCTGCAACCGCTCGAGTACATAGCGGTCGCCCACCTTGGCGCGCAGGAAAGGAATGCCCAAGCTGGCCAGCGCGCGCTCCATTCCGAAATTGGTCATCAGCGTACCGACAACACCGCCGACCAGCCACCCGGCACCATGGCGGAAAGCAGCAATCACGTACAGAAGCTGATCGCCATCATAGACCTCTCCATCGGCGCCAACCATCACGACGCGATCACCGTCTCCGTCAAAGCCGATACCAAGGTCCGCGCCATTGGCCGCCACGGCCTCCTTCAGCGCCTGCGGATGGACCGCCCCGCACTCATGATTGATGTTCAGCCCATCAGGGTGATTACCGATCGTGACAATATCGGCACCGAGCTCATGAAACACCTCGCCGGCGACATGGTAGGTCGCGCCATGGGCGCAGTCGATGACCAGCTTGACGCCGCGCAGATCGAGTTCGGTCGGAAAAGTGCTCTTGCAAAATTCGATGTAGCGTCCGGCCGCGTCATTTAAACGGCGCGCCTTGCCCAGCTGCGCCGAGGGCATGGTGTCGATCGGCAGCTGGAGCTGTGCCTCGATCGATTGCTCCACCGCATCGGGCAGCTTGTTGCCATGCGCCGAGAAGAACTTGATGCCGTTGTCGTCGTACGGATTATGCGAAGCCGAAATCACGATGCCGGCACTCAGGCGTAACGCCCGTGTCAGGTAAGCCACCGCCGGGGTGGGCATTGGGCCGGCAAGGTAGATATCCACACCAGCCGCGGACAATCCGGCCTGCAAGGCCGATTCCAGCATATAACCCGAGATACGCGTGTCTTTTCCGATCAGCACCCCGGCATGCTGATCCGTACCCGCGTTCGCCCGCTCGGCGAGAACCTTGCCAGCGGCATACCCGAGGCGCATGACAAATTCAGGCGTGATGGGAAGTTCACCGACGGTGCCGCGAATACCATCGGTGCCGAAATACCGTCTTGTGGTTTTCAATTCTGCATTGCCCCGCTCGTCAATGCGCTCGATTCGAACGCTTGCCAGACCAGTAACGCGTCTTTCGTCTCGGCAACGTCATGGACCCTTACGATCGACGCGCCATTCGAAACCGCCGCGAGCGCAGCCGCAATGCTGGAACCGAGGCGGGATTTCGCATCCGTGCGTCCGGTAATTCTACCCAACTGTGATTTCCGGGACAGACCCGCCAGCACCACAAACCGACCCTGCGCAATTGCCGAAAGGCCATGAAGCAACTGCAGATTGTGCTGATGTGTCTTGCCGAAACCGAATCCGGGGTCGAGCATTATCCGTGACGCGCTCACTCCGCTATCAAGCAAACATCGGGCGCGCTGATCAAGAAAGGCCGAAACTTCGGCGACGACATCGTCGTAGGCTGGCGCTTTTTGCATGTTGCCGGGCTCGCCCTGCATGTGCATGAGACAAACACCGGCATCGGAATCGACGATGGCCTCAACTGCGCCTGGTGAACGCAATGCCGTGATGTCGTTGATGATGCTGGCACCACTGGCAATCGCTTCGCGCATCAGATCGGGCTTGGTCGTATCCACGGAAACAGGCACGCCGAAATGCACGACTTTCTCCAGCACTGGCAGCACCCGCCGGCCCTCTTCCGTGAGCGAAACCGGGGAAGACCCCGGGCGCGACGATTCTCCGCCAAGATCGAGTATGTCCGCGCCCTCATCCACCAGCCGCCGGGCGTGTGCCACCGCGCTCGTGGCGTCGAGGAAATCACCACCGTCAGAAAACGAATCCGGCGTTATGTTGACCACACCCATGATCAACGGCCGGTCCAGCGACAGAGTGAAACGACCGCAGACAAAAGCGTCGGGCCTGCTCATGACAGTTAGTTCCGATCCAGATATGTATTTCGTTTCGACCGGTGGCGTAAAGCGCTTTCTTGGAGCCCGCGACGAGCCGCTACCGGGAAAACAAAGTGCGCGACGGGGATTGCTCCCCGTCGCGCATCAGGTACCACCAGTGCGAAACAATCAGGTTTCTTGCGCCGGCGTTGCCGCCGGAGCAGGAGACGGTGTGTTATCCGGCGGTGAATCAGGCGAGCTGGGCGGAGATGTCGGCTTCGGCGGGCGCGGCGGCTTGCCTTCCATGATGTCGTTAATCTGATCGGCATCGATGGTTTCCCACTCCAACAAGGCTTTTGCCATTGCCTCAACCTTGTCACGATTTTCCTCGATAAGCTTGCGGGCAATGGCGTAGCGCTCGTCGATGATCTTGCGAATTGCCGCATCAACGCGCTGCATGGTCGCTTCGGAGAGATTCTTGTGCGTGGTGATCGACCTTCCAAGGAAGATCTCACCCTCGTTCTCACCGTAGATCATCGGGCCCAGGTCATCGCTCATGCCCCACTGCGTGACCATGCGCCGAGCCATGTCGGTAGCACGCTCGAAGTCATTCGATGCGCCTGTGGTCATCTGCTTCATGAAGATCTCTTCGGCGATTCGCCCGCCAAACAGGACGGAAATGTTCTGCAGGATCTGTTCTCGGTCCATGCTGTAACGGTCTTCCTGCGGCAGCTGCATCGTGACGCCGAGCGCACGCCCGCGCGGAATGATGGTGACCTTGTGAACCGGATCGGTCTTGAGCAGCGATTTCGCCACGACCGCGTGTCCGGACTCGTGATAGGCGGTATTCTTGCGCTCGTTCTCGGGCATGACCATCGACTTGCGCTCCGAGCCCATCATGATCTTGTCCTTGGCGCGCTCGAAATCTTCCATGTCGACCAGCCGCTTGTTGGCCCGGGCGGCGAACAGCGCGGCTTCATTGACCAGGTTGGCGAGGTCCGCCCCGGAGAATCCAGGTGTGCCGCGCGCCAGGATGTCCGGCTGCACGTCGGGTGCGACCGGTACCTTACGCATATGCACCATCAGAATCTGTTCGCGACCGCGGATGTCCGGTAGTGGCACAACCACCTGCCGGTCAAAACGACCCGGGCGCAGTAATGCCGGGTCGAGCACGTCAGGACGGTTGGTTGCAGCAATGACGATCACGCCGGAACCGGTCTCGAATCCGTCCATTTCAACCAGAAGCTGATTCAACGTTTGTTCGCGTTCGTCGTTGCCCCCGCCCAGTCCGGCACCGCGCTGGCGACCAACGGCATCAATCTCGTCGATAAACACGATGCAGGGCGCATGCTTTTTGGCCTGCTCGAACATATCGCGAACCCGCGCCGCACCAACACCGACGAACATCTCGACGAAATCGGAGCCCGAGATCGAGAAAAACGGCACTTTGGCTTCACCGGCAATCGCTTTGGCCAGCAAGGTCTTGCCGGTACCAGGTGAGCCGACCATCAGCACGCCACGTGGAATGCGCCCGCCAAGCTTCTGGAACTTGCCCGGATCACGCAGAAAATCGACCAGTTCGCCAACTTCTTCCTTGGCCTCCTCACAACCGGCGACATCAGCGAATGTGACCCCGTTGTTGCCATCGTCGAGCATCCGCGCCCGGCTCTTGCCGAACGAAAAGGCGCCACCGCGGCCACCACCCTGCATCTGGCGCATGAAAAAGATCCATACACCGATAAGAAGCAGCATCGGGAACCACGAAACGAATATATTCATCAATAGCGAAGGCTCTTCCTCCGGCTTCGCCTCAATGGCAACACCGGCCTTGAGCAGGTCGGAAACCAGCCACGGGTCTGATGGCGAGTAAACCGTATATCGCTGCCCGTCGGTCTTGCGCACGTGCAACGTGCGGCCTTCAATTGTGACGCCCGCCACACTGCCCTGCTTCACGTCCTGAATGAACTGCGAATATTCGGTGGCCGACTGCTGTTGATGACGTGTGCTGAACTGGTTGAACACCGTCATCAACACCAGTGCGATGACAAGCCAGACAGCAACATTCTTGATGAGATTGTTCAAAGGTACTCCTTGGCAAATCTGCTGCGGAAACGATCCGCAGGCTTAAGACCGATTCTAAACTGTTTCGCCCTGCTGCGCTGCATGGCCGGACCCGCCCTTGAAGCCCCTGCCCAGCAGGAAAAATTCCCGTGATCTGTCGCGCGAAGCTTTTGGCTTGCGCACCAACACCGTCTCGAAAAGCGCGCCAAGTTCGCGCCGCAAGTCATCCGCGCCCGTTCCTGCGAAGCATTTGACAAGCAATGCCCCGCCCGGTTTCAGATGATCTTTGGCAAATTCCAGTGCCAACTCAGATAGATGCGCCCAACGGGCCTGATCTGTGACCCTCACACCGGATATATTGGGGGCCATATCGGAAAGAACAAGGTCCACATCCCGCCCCTGAAGCGCATCCTCGAGCCGCCGCAACACCGCCTCTTCACGGAAATCGCCCTGAATGAACTCCACGCCGGGAATCCGCTCCATTTCCAGTAAATCCAAAGCAAGGACTTTACCTTGTGCACCGACCAGCGGCGCCGCCAGCTGTGACCAGCCTCCCGGCGCCGCACCGAGATCAACCACGCACATCCCGGGGCGGATCAGCTTGTCGCGTTCATTGATCTCTTCGAGCTTGAAAACCGCCCGTGATCTGAGCCCTTCGCGGTTGGCACGCTTGACGAATTGATCGCTCACATGCTCGCGCATCCAAGCTTTGCTGGTCTTGCTGCGCGCCATTAGCCTAAAATCCGCGTTGGAGGACCAACTTGCTCAATCTCACACCTGCCCAGCGGCGCAGCCTGCGCGCCCGAGCCCACGCCCTGCATCCAGTCGTTTTTATTGGCGACAAGGGTCTTTCGCCGGGCGTGATCGACGAAATCGCAAACAGTCTGGATAGCCATGAACTGATCAAGGTTCGCGCCGGCGAAGCCGATCGCGACACGCGAGATGCCCTGCTCGCGCAAATATGCGAAACCCTTGAAGCCGCACCGGTGCAACACATCGGAAAAATTCTCGTTATCTACCGCCCCGCACCAGAGCGTCCCGCAACCGCGAACAAATCGCGGAAACCGGCCAGAAAACCACGAAACAAGCGCGCCTACCAAGGCAACTAGTCCCGACCGGCGCCGACAAACCGGTACAGTATCACCAGCGCCGCGCCCAGTAGACATTCGACGATGTAGAGTATCCCCGCAACCATGTGCCAGCGGGCAAAACTCCCGGCCAGGGTCGTTTGCATCACCGGCTGCGGAAACGCCTGTTCGCGCAGCCCGGCGAGCACCGGCTGCACGCCAAACTGTCCGGCCAGCGTGATCACCAGCATGGCAACGACCAGCCATGCCAGATAACGGGAACGCAGCGCACCGCCGCGCTGACTGTAGAACCATGTGGCCAGGATGCATACGCCACACACAATGCCAATCAGGGCTGTTGTCGAGAACAGGCTCCCTGCGATCGTGCCCGCGAGCGCGCGGTCATCGAGCATCCGGAACAGCAACGGGGCAACCAGTAGCCCCGCGGTCCACAGCGCACCCACCCACAGCGTGATCGCAATCGCCTGCACCGCATCCAGGACGCGAAACACTTACTCGTCCCTGTCGCCCTTTCCGGCGAGAACTCGGTACGGTGGCTTACAAGGGTGTTGAAAAACGTAGCGAGCGGACCTCAGTCGGGTGCGCCCGGAGCACAGGAACCGGAGTATATGTAGAAAATACATGAGGATTCCGAGCACCGCGCGCACCCGGATCAGGTTCGCGCAGTAGTTTTTCAATTCCCTGCTAGACGTATTTGACGTCAAGGATCTCGTATTCCTTCACCCCGCCCGGCGCCATCACCTCGGCGACATCACCGGCATACTTGCCAATCAACGCCCGCGCAATGGGCGAGCTGACGGATACCTTGCCGGCCTTGAGATCGGCCTCGTCGTCGCCAACGATCTGGTAGGTGACGCTGTCGCCGCTTTCCAGTTCGGCAAGTTCGACCGTTGCACCAAAGACGCATCGACCGTCCACATCCAGATCTGCAGGGTCGATGATCTGTGCGTTTGAAAGTTTGGCTTCCAGATCGAGAATACGCCCTTCGATGAAACCCTGCCGTTCCTTGGCCGCGTCGTATTCGGCGTTCTCTGACAGGTCTCCATGCGCGCGCGCTTCCTTGATCGATGCGATCACCGCCGGTCTCTCCACCGTCTTGAGCTCATGCAATTCCTTGCGCAGCTTTTCAGCACCAGTTTTGGTCAGTGGGATCTTGTTCATCAAACAACCTCAAAAATAATATTCGCGGCCGCGACATTCGCAGCCAATAGGAAAAAAGGTATTACGCTGATTTTGTGTAGACGTGTTACAGCGACGCGTGGAGTTGTTGTACCGAATAGACACGCATTTCCTGCATATCCCGCATACCGGTACAGGCAGCGCGCGCACCTGCCATGGTCGTGAAGTAGGTGACGCGGCCCTGCAATGCCGACCGGCGAATCGAATAGGAATCCTGAATGGATGCCCTGCGCTCGTCAACCGTATTGATAATCATCACTACCTCACCATTCTTGATCATGTCAACAATGTGCGGCCGCCCTTCCATGACCTTGTTCACCGGGGTTACAGCCAAGCCGGCCGCGGCCAGCGCTGCCGCCGTGCCACGCGTGGCGATCAGCTCAAACCCCAGCGAAGCAAGTATCTCACCCAGTTCGACAACTTTGTCCTTGTCGGCATCGCGCACACTCAGAAATACCTTGCCGCTATCAGGCATGCGAACGTTTGCACCGAGCTGCGCCTTTACGAAGGCTTCGGCAAACGTGTCGCCTACGCCCATGACCTCGCCGGTGGATTTCATTTCCGGACCGAGGATGGTGTCCACGCCGGGAAACTTGATAAAAGGGAATACCGCTTCCTTCACCGCGAAATACGGCGGCACCACCTCGGCCGTCACGCCCTGAGATGCAAGCGTGCTACCGGCCATGCAGCGCGCCGAAATCTTGGCCAGTGCCAGACCGGTGGCCTTGGAGACGTACGGAACCGTACGCGAAGCACGCGGATTGACTTCCAGCACGTAGACCGTATCACCCTGGATGGCGTATTGCACGTTCATCAGACCAACCACGTTCAGCGCTGCCGCCATCGCGACTGTCTGCTCGCGCAGCTGCGCCTGCAACTTTTCAGACAGGCTGAAAGGCGGCAACGAGCAGGCGGAATCTCCGCTATGCACTCCAGCCTGTTCGATATGTTCCATGATTCCGCCGATGATGACGTGCTTGCCATCGGATACGGCGTCGACGTCGACTTCGATCGCGTCATTGAGAAAGCGGTCCAACAGCACCGGGCTGTCGTTACTGACCTTGACCGCCTCGCGCATATACCGCTCCAGATCGGATTGCTGATGCACGATTTCCATCGCCCGTCCGCCAAGCACATAGGACGGACGCACCACCAGCGGATAGCCTATTTCCTGCGCCAGAGCGATCGCCTCTTCCGGATTACGCGCGGTTCGATTGGGTGGCTGTTTGAGGCCAAGCCCCTCCAGCATTTTCTGGAAGCGCTCGCGATCCTCTGCGCAATCGATCATGTCCGGCGAGGTCCCGATGATCGGCACACCGGCCACGGCGAGGCCTTCGGCCAACTTGAGGGGAGTCTGCCCGCCATACTGGACGATGACGCCAAACGGCTTTTCGATCTCGGCAATCTCGAGTACGTCCTCATGCGTCAGCGGCTCGAAGTACAAGCGGTCGGAGGTGTCGTAGTCAGTCGAAACCGTTTCCGGATTGCAGTTCACCATGATGGTTTCATAGCCGTCATCGCGCAGCGCCAACGCGGCATGCACGCAACAGTAGTCGAACTCGATGCCCTGACCGATGCGGTTCGGCCCGCCACCAAGAACCATCACCTTCCTTTTCTGCGTCGGGCGCGATTCGCACTCTTCCTCGTAAGTGGAGTACATGTAGGCGGTTTTGGTGTCGAATTCTGCCGCACAGGTATCGACTCGCTTGAACACCGGGCGCACGCCAAGTTCAAGGCGCCGGGCGCGAACAGCATTCTCGTTACTGCCGAGCAGCCGGGCCAGGCGCCGGTCAGAAAAGCCCTTGCGCTTGAGCGCGAACAGCCGGCTCTGGTCCAGGCTTCCGATCCGCATGCCGGACAGTGCCTGCTCGTCACGCACGATGTCCTCGATCTGTTCAAGGAACCACGGATCAATACGCGTAAACTGGTGAACTTCGGCCAGACTCATGCCGATACGGAACGCATCGGCAACATACAGAATGCGCTCCGGCGCCGGCTCGCCCATTTCGGTTTCGATCTCCTGGCGTTCGGTTGAGCGCTCGTCGAAACCATCGATACCCGTCTCCAGGCCACGCAACGCCTTTTGCATCGATTCCTGGAAAGTCCGGCCCATCGCCATGACCTCGCCCACCGACTTCATCTGCGTAGTCAGGTGCGGATCGGCCTGGGGAAATTTCTCGAAGGCGAAACGCGGTATCTTCGTCACGACATAATCGATGGTCGGCTCAAACGAGGCCGGAGTGGCTCCCCCGGTAATGTCGTTGCTCAGTTCATCGAGGGTGTAACCGACGGCGAGCTTGGCCGCAATTTTTGCTATCGGGAATCCGGTCGCCTTCGATGCCAGTGCGGAGGAACGCGACACCCGCGGATTCATTTCGATAATGGTCATGCGCCCGTCCGCCGGATTGATGGCGAACTGCACGTTGGAACCGCCGGTGTCGACGCCGATTTCGCGCAATACGGCAATCGAGGCATCGCGCATGATCTGGTATTCCTTGTCGGTCAGCGTCTGCGCCGGCGCAACTGTGATCGAATCCCCGGTATGGATGCCCATCGGGTCGAGGTTCTCGATCGAGCAAATAATGATGCAATTGTCCCTGCAGTCTCGCACCACCTCCATCTCGAACTCTTTCCAGCCGATTACCGACTCCTCGATCAGGACCTCGTTGGTCGGTGATGCATCCAGCCCGCGTTCCACAATGCTGACAAATTCCTCCCGGTTGTATGCAATGCCGCCACCGGTACCACCGAGGGTGAACGAAGGACGAAGGATCGCGGGAAAACCGATCGATGCCTGCACCTGCAACGCTTCTTCCATGCTGTGGGCCAGCATCGAACGAGGGCTGGCGAGTCCGATCTTGCTCATCGCCGACTTGAACTTTTCGCGGTCTTCGGCCTTGTCGATTGCCTCTTTGCTTGCGCCGACCATTTCGACGCCGTATTTTTCCAGCACGCCATTGCGCGCCAGATCGAGCGCGCAATTCAGGGCAGTCTGCCCGCCCATGGTCGGCAAAAGCGCATCGGGACGTTCAGCTTCGATGACCTTTTCGATCACCTGCCAGGTAACCGGCTCGATGTAGGTGACGTCCGCCATCTGCGGGTCGGTCATGATCGTCGCTGGATTGGAATTGACCAGGATCACCCGAAACCCTTCTTCGCGCAGCGCCTTGCATGCCTGCGCGCCTGAGTAATCGAACTCGCAAGCCTGGCCAATCACGATCGGCCCTGCGCCGATGATCAGAATCGATTTTATGTCGCTGCGTTTTGGCATGGGTACTGGTGCGCTCGCTTGTCCATCGGCTTACTTTGAAGACCGGTGCTGGTCGATCATGTCTACAAAACGATCAAACAGATAGTCGACATCATGCGGACCCGGGCTTGCTTCCGGATGGCCCTGGAAACAAAACACCGGTTTGTTTCGGAACTCGAATCCCTGCAGGCTGCGATCGAACAGGGATATATGAGTAACCCGCACATCCTGCGGAAGCGATTCGGCATCCACGGCGAAACCGTGGTTCTGGCTGGTGATCATCACCTTGCCGGAATCGACATCCTGGACCGGATGATTGGCGCCATGATGGCCGAACTTCATCTTGACCGTACGCGCGCCGGCAGCCAGACCCAGTAACTGGTGTCCAAGGCAAATCCCGAACATCGGCACGTTTGCCTCCAGCAACCGGCGTATGGCATCGATCGCGTAGGAACACGGCTCCGGGTCACCTGGCCCGTTCGATAGAAATACGCCGTCGGGCTCCAGTGCCATTACGTCACTGACGCTGGTAAGAGCAGGAACAACGCTAACCCGGCAGCCGCGCGCGGCGAGCTTGCGCAAAATATTGCGTTTCACTCCGTAGTCGTATGCAACGACATGACGTTTGGCCTGCTCAAGGCGGCCGTAACCCTCGCCGAGCACCCATTCCGTTTCACGCCACTCATATGGTTTCTGGCAGCTGACGACCTTGGCCAGGTCCATGCCGGCCAGCCCGGGAAAGGCGCGAGCTTGTTCCAGTGCCGCTTTTTCGTCGACCTCGCCCGCCATCAGGCAACCGCTCTGCGCGCCTTGTTCGCGCAGGATGCGGGTGAGTTTGCGGGTGTCGATACCCGCGATCGCCGGAATTCCTTCGTCATTGAGCCATTCGCTCAGCCCGCGATCCATTCGAAAGTTGCTTGCCCGCACCGGCAGATCCCGGATCACCAGCCCGGCAGCGTTGATGGCGGCGTCCTCCATGTCCTCGGCATTGATGCCGACATTCCCGATGTGCGGATACGTCAGTGTGACGATCTGGCGTGTATATGAGGGGTCGGTGAGAATTTCCTGATAACCCGACATGGCGGTGTTGAACACCACTTCGCCACTGGTGCTGACCGGCGCACCGATGGAGACGCCGCGAAAAATCGTGCCGTCTGCGAGCACGAGCACAGCGGGTCGATTGTTTGACACAGACAAGGAAGGCTCCCGGACAATACGGACTCAGCATCCCGCTTATCGAGCCAGTTCGGTTGGCGGGCTACACGCACGAAAGCGGGAGGGGCGAACCCCTCCCGCTTTCGACGGCGCAATTATAGCCTTTAGTGCGACCGCGCTTCAATGTCGCCGAAGCGGCAAATCAGCGCAGCCCCAGCACATCCTGCATATCGAACAAGCCATTGTCCTTGCCGGCCAGAAAGCGGGCCGCCCGTAGCGCACCGACGGCGAAGGTAGCACGGCTCGCAGCCTTGTGAGTGATTTCGACCCGTTCGCCGGTACCGGCAAACAGGGCCGTATGATCACCGACGATGTCCCCGCCGCGCACCGTTGCAAATCCGATCGTGCTCGGTTTGCGCTCCCCGGTGACACCCTCCCGGCCATAAACGGCACAGGTTTTCAGATCCCGATCGAGCG
>JASFUE010000016.1:0-19385 GCA_050050435.1 Burkholderiales bacterium
ACCATCAAGGTAGGCATATTGCATTCGCTGTCGGGCACGATGGCAATTTCGGAGACGGCGCTGAAGAACACCGCGCTGATGACCATCGAAGAAATCAACGCCAACGGCGGAGTGATGGGCAAGAAGCTCGAACCGGTGGTTGTTGATCCGGCTTCGAACTGGCCGCTGTTTGCCGAAAAGGCACGCCAGCTGCTGACCCAGGACAAGGTCGACGTGGTCTTCGGTTGCTGGACTTCGGTGTCGCGCAAGTCGGTGTTGCCGGTATTCGAAGAGCTGAACGGATTGCTTTTCTACCCGGTACAGTACGAAGGTGAAGAGCTGTCGCAGAACGTGTTCTACACCGGTGCGGCTCCCAACCAGCAGGCCATTCCCGCTGTCGAGTACCTGATGAGCTCCGAAGGCGGCGGCGCCAAGCGCTGGTATCTGCTCGGTACCGACTATGTCTATCCGCGTACCACCAACAAGATCCTGCGCGCCTTCCTCAAGTCCAAGGGCGTGAAGGAAGTGGACATCGAAGAGGTTTACACCCCGTTCGGTCACAGCGACTACCAGACCATTGTTGCCAACATCAAGAAGTTCTCTGCTGGCGGCAAGACCGCGGTCGTTTCCACCATCAATGGTGACTCCAACGTGCCGTTCTACAAGGAACTGGGTAACGCCGGCCTGAAAGCAACCGATGTACCGGTCGTGGCGTTCTCCGTTGGTGAAGAAGAGCTGCGCGGTATCGACACCAAGCCGCTGGTGGGTAACCTTGCCGCATGGAACTACTTCATGTCGGTCAAGAACAAGCAAAACCGCGCCTTCATCAAGATGTACAAGAAGTGGGCCAAGAAGAATGGCGTGCCCAACCTCGATACCGTTGTGACCAATGATCCGATGGAAGCCACCTACGTCGGCATCCATATGTGGGCGCAAGCTGTCGAGAAAGCCGGAACAACCGACGTTGACAAGGTTCGTGAAGCAATGGCCGGTCAGACCTTCAAGGCACCGTCCGGCTTCACCCTGACCATGGACGAGACCAATCACCACCTGCACAAGCCGGTCATGATCGGTGAAATCCTGCCCAACGGTCAGTTCCAGGTTGTCTGGAAAACCAAGGAGCCGATTCGCGCGCAGCCGTGGAGCCCGTTCATTCCGGGTAACGAAAGCAAGCAGGAGATGTAATCAAGCGCGAAAACCGGGGTAAGCCGTTCGTACAATGCCCCGGTCATTCGCAAATTCCCAAGATGGCCTGCGGTAACGCACGTTTGATCCGCAGGCCTTTTCTTTGACTGACACCACATGCTGCGCTTCTTATTTGAGAAATTCCGGTTGGCTGTCCTGCTTTCGTTTGCCGTGGTGTTACCGGTACAGGCGCTGGAAGCGGATGCTGTCAAAGGACTCGCTTCCGATGATCTGGCGACCCGGATACAGGCGATTGACGATATAGCGGCGGCTGGCGACGAGGCCGCGCTGGAGCTTCTGCAAGCCCTGTACAACGGTGAGGTCTATGTCACCGAGGATGGCCAGGTCGTTCTTGAAGAAGACGAGATCGTCGATGCCCTAACGCATGAGGCGCTCGATCCGGAGCCCGAGTTCTACGACAGCGTCATTGTCAACAACCGCATGCGCGGTAACCTGGAAACAGCAATCGCAGCACTGAGTTTGCTGTCCGACGATCACGAAACACGAATGGCCTCGGCGACAGCGCTGGAAGGTGCCGAGGACCCCAAATTACTGCCAGTGCTCAAAAAGGCGCTGGACAAAGAGACTGACCCTGAAATCCGGGCGATGCTCGGCCAGACCAAAGCAGTCATCGAGCTGGGCAGCGCGGACCCGACCGTGCGGCTGGAAGCGGCGCATGCGCTCAGTGACAGCTCGCAGCGCCGGGTGCGTGAACTTCTTTCTGCGAAGCTGGAAAAAACTCCGGACGGCGAATTCATCGAGCCGGTAGAAGAAGTGCGTGATGCCGCCGAAGAGGCGATGAAATCCATCGACCGCCGGCTATTGTTGATCGATTACCTGGGACGCTTCTTCAGTGGCCTGTCACTGGGGAGCATCCTGCTGCTGGTGGCGCTGGGCCTGGCCATTATCTATGGATTGCTCGGTGTCATTAATTTGGCGCATGGCGAATTGCTGATGATCGGCGCCTATGCCACCTACGTCACCCAGAGCGTATTCAGAACGTATTTTCCCGAGTCACTGGACTTTTATGTCGTCGCTGCAATTCCGGTGGCCTTCATCGTTACCGGCGGGGTCGGTGTGGTGCTCGAACGCACGGTGATTCGGTGGCTCTATGGCAGGCCGCTGGAAACGTTGCTCGCGACCTGGGGCATCAGCCTGTTCCTGATCCAGCTGGTTCGCCAGATATTCGGCGCGCAGAACGTTGAGGTGGCCAACCCGACGTGGATGTCGGGCGGTGTCGAGTTCATGAACGTGGTGATGCCATACAACCGTATCTGCATCATCATTTTTTCGTTAATCGTACTGATACTGGTGTGGGCGATGCTATCGCGCACGCGCCTTGGTTTGTTTATCAGGGGCGTGACCCAAAATCGCACGATGGCCTCCTGCGTCGGTGTGCCGACCGGACGCGTCGATCTGATGGCGTTCGGCCTCGGATCGGGTATTGCCGGCCTGGCCGGCGTGGCGTTGTCACAGATCGGCAACGTCGGCCCCGATCTCGGCCAAGCCTACATCATCGATTCGTTCATGGTGGTGGTGCTCGGTGGCGTCGGCCAACTTGCCGGAACCGTATATGCCGGACTGGGTCTCGGTGTGTTCAGCAAGTTCATTGAGCCGCATATTGGCGCCGTGCTTACCAAGATACTGGTGCTGGTGGTCATCATCGCGGTAATCCAGAAACGACCGCAGGGGCTGTTTGCGCTCAAAGGAAGGGCGGTGGAAGCATGAGCCGGGAGAAGGGGAGAACGCGCGGACACGTTACCGGCGAAGCCGGCCGTTTGCGGGTAGCGCGTTCGGGTGCGACCCGACGGATTGACCAAAGTCACGATACGACGATGCTTGTACCGAGCTGCGAATGGACATGTTGCAGCCAGCGCGGACTCGTTACCGGCGAAGCCGGCCGTTTGCGGGCAGCGCGTTCGGGTGCGACCCGATACTTTGAAGAAAACCAAGGCAGGTCGGTATATGCACCACGTTGCGGGGGGCACTGGAGCAACCCGCTTGCGGGGATGCGTCCGAAGCGAAGGCTTCCGGTCGCCGACAATTTGATCTTAAGACCTCGTGCCACGGTTGTGGAGGCGACGGCATGATGCAGCAATACGTACCAAAGACAGAACCTTTTCTCGGATCGCGGGGTTGGATCGCACTGGTCATTTTCGCGGTGATTTCGCTGGTGGTTGTGCCGGCCTTGTTCGTGTTCGTTCCGGAGAGCAGTCCGTTTCACGTGTCCGCCTATACGGTGACACTGGTTGGCAAGATCCTGTGTTACTGCATCGTGGCGGTTGCGATGAATCTGATCTGGGGATATGCCGGCATCCTGTCGCTTGGCCATGGTGTGTTCTTTGCGCTGGGCGGCTATGCGTTCGGGATGTACCTGATGCGCCAGATCGGGCGCGACGGACAGTACCAGAGTGATTTGCCGGACTTCATGGTATTTCTCGACTGGAAAGAGTACCCGTGGCAATGGGCCGGAACCGATCACTTTCTCTACGCTTTGCTGTTGGTGGTGCTGATTCCAGGATTGCTGGCGCTGGTGTTCGGATTCTTCGCTTTCCGTTCGCGCATCAAGGGCGTGTACTTTTCGATCATCACCCAGGCAATGACGTTCGCCTTCATGCTGTTGTTCTTCCGCAACGAAACCGGTTTCGGCGGCAACAACGGCTTTACCGATTTCAAACGCATACTCGGATTTCCGATTACCGAGCCGCCGATGCGGGCGCTCCTGTTCGCGCTCAGTGCGGCCGCGTTGATCGGGGCGGTGTTGTTGTCGCGTTACCTGATCCGCTCCAAGACCGGGCGCATTCTCACAGCCATTCGTGACTCCGAATCGCGGTTGATGTTCTCCGGTTACAACCCGTTGGGATACAAGTTGTTCGTGTGGACGCTGTCGGCAGTGATGTGCGGTATCGCCGGAGCGTTGTACGTACCGCAGGTCGGCATTATCAACCCCAGCGAGATGTCACCGGCGAATTCGATCGAAATCGCCGTCTGGGTTGCCGTGGGAGGCCGCGGCACGATCGTCGGGCCGATCCTGGGCGCGGCCGCAGTCAACGGCGCGAAGAGTTTCTTCACACAGTCTTTCCCGGAATACTGGCTGTTCTTCCTGGGCGCGCTGTTCATCCTGGTCACGCTGTTGATGCCCAAGGGCATTGTCGGACTTGCTGCGCAGGCGAAGAAAGCACTTCGAAAGGAGCACTCAAGTGCACACTCCGGTTGACGATAATACGAATCCGAGCGGATCGGCCAATGTGGGCCACGTTGTCGGTGAAGCAGTCGATACTTCCCACGGTACGATCCTCTACCTTGACGACATTACCGTCAGCTTCGATGGTTTCAAGGCGCTCAATCGTCTCACGCTGACTGTCAATGTCGGCGAGTTGCGTTGCGTGATCGGACCGAACGGGGCCGGCAAGACGACGATGATGGATGTCATTACCGGCAAAACGCGCCCGGATGAGGGTACGGCGTTCTTCGGTCAGAGTATCGATCTGACCCGGCTGACCGAACCGCAGATTGCGCATGCCGGCATTGGCAGGAAATTCCAGAAGCCGACCGTGTTCGAGAATCACACGGTGTTCGAGAATCTGGAACTGGCGATGAAGGCCGACAAACGCGTATTTGCCAGCCTGAGAGCGCGGCGCACGCCCGAACAGGTCGACCGCATCGCGGAAACCATGGAAACCATCGATTTGTTGCCACAGGCGGATGCACTTGCGGGGTTGTTGTCGCACGGTCAGAAACAGTGGCTCGAGATCGGCATGCTGTTGATGCAGGAGCCGCAGTTGTTGCTGCTGGATGAACCGGTGGCGGGAATGACAGACGAGGAGACTGCGAAAACGGCGCAATTGCTCAACACGCTGGCCGGCAAGCGCTCCATCGTCGTGGTTGAACACGACATGGAGTTCATCAGTGAAATCGCGCGCACGGTGACCGTGCTGCACGAGGGGTCGGTGCTGGCTGAAGGCACAATGGACGTGGTGCAGGCCGACGAACGCGTCATTGAAGTGTACCTGGGTCGTTAGAGACCGGTCGTCAGGAAAGTCTTACGGATATGTTGCAGGTTGAAAATCTGAATCAGTACTACGGGTCGAGCCACACCCTTCGCGACGTTCGCCTCGAAGTACCGACGGGTGCGGTGACCACTTTGCTGGGCCGTAACGGTGTTGGCAAGACGACTTTGCTCAAATGCATCATGGGTGTGGTGTCCTCAAGGAGCGGGCGCATCGTTCTGGATGGCACTGACCTGACCGGCATGTCGCCGCACGCCAGGGCCAGTCACGGCATGGGCTATGTTCCGCAGGGTCGCGAAATTTTCGGCCGGCTGACGGTGGAAGAGAATCTGTTAATGGGGCTGGCGACCAAAAAAGGCGCTGCGTCACGGAACATACCGGAACATATTTTCGAGATGTTCCCGGTTCTGAAAAGCATGTTGCACCGGCGCGGGGGCGATCTGTCCGGCGGCCAGCAACAGCAGCTGGCAATTGGTCGGGCGTTGGCGATGTCGCCGAAGATCCTGATACTGGACGAGCCGACCGAAGGTATCCAGCCGTCCATCATCAAGGACATTGAGCGCGTCATCCGGTCACTGGCGCAACGCGGCGATATGGCGATCCTGCTGGTCGAACAGTACTATGATTTCGCAAAGGAGCTGGCGGATCACTACGCAGTGATGCGGCGGGGCGAAATCATCAAGAGCGGATCGGGTGCATCGATGGAAGAGGACAACGTACGCAGTTATCTGGCGGTATGAAGCCGGTTGAGGCGTTGCATGCAACGCGCTGGCACGCTGCGCTGGATCTTCGCTTTGAGGCAGATGACGAACGAACCTGGTTGTCACAGCGCCGGCACAGCGGTCCGCTGGTGGTGCAGCGCTCGTTCTATCCGGAAGACCGCAAGTTATGCCAGATGGTAATCGTGCACCCGCCGGGCGGTATCGCCGGTGGCGACGAGTTGGCCGTGACGGTGTCGGCAAGGGAGCGGGCGCAGGTACAGTTGACGACCCCCGGAGCGGGCAAGTGGTACCGGGGATTCGGCCGCGACGCACGCCAGTCGGTGCAAATTGACGTTGGCGCGGGCGCCATGTGCGAGTGGCTGCCGCAAGAGAACATCGTGTTCGATGGCGCGCTGGCGCGGATGTCACTCGAGGTGGAACTGGCCGATGACGCCTTGTTTTGCGGCTGGGAGTTCACCTGCCTTGGCCGACCGCACAGCCAGGAATCGTTCGATAGCGGCATGGTTCGGCAACGGATGTCGATCCGGCGTCAGGGACGGGCGCTGTTCCGGGAACAGGCGTTTATCGATGCGGCAAAAAAACAGGCTGCCGCGCCTTCGATGCTGGGTGAGAACTGCGCCTATGGTTCGATGGTGATTGCGGGCAAGCGCGTGGAAGAACCGGCGATGGGGACCGCGCGCAGCGTATTCGAGAATGTGACCGACGCCGGGGTGACCTGCATCGGCGAGGTATTGATCGCGCGCTGGGTCGGTAACAATGTTCAGGCCGGGCGTGAACTGTTCACCCGGCTGTGGGCGGTACTGCGCCCGTGGTATGCCAGGCGCGACGTGGTGATTCCGCGCATTTGGGCGACGTAGATTCAAAGTCATTTGTCGTTTAACAATAAGTAGCAGAAGGGGACAGTAGTCGTGGAGCTGACACCGAGAGAAAAAGACAACACGCCGCGTAGCGGCTTGTTGCGGCGCAGACTAACGTTTGCTCGGCCGGAGGGCGAGCCAAGGTTATGTCGGAGGCACAGCCGTTTCGGTTTGCGGCGCAGACTAACGTTTGCTCGACCGTAGGGCGAGGAAAGGTTATGTCGGAGGCACAAACTACTCATAGCCAAATTTGAGGATGGAGACTGGAATCAATGGAGTTGACACCGAGAGAAAAAGACAAACTATTGATCTTCACCGCCAGCCTGCTCGCGGAGCGGCGCAAGGAGAAAGGTCTCAAGCTCAATTATCCGGAAGCGGTGGCGTTTATCACGGCTGCCATCATGGAGGGCGCGCGTGAAGGCAGAAGTGTTGCCGATCTGATGGCATACGGAACGACGTTATTGACACGCAACGACGTGATGGAAGGTGTCAGCGAGATGATTCCGGAAATCCAGGTAGAGGCCACTTTCCCTGACGGTACCAAGCTGGTGACCGTCCACGAACCGATTGGCTGAGAGGAAGGGCGATGATTCCCGGTGAGATGAAAACAGTTGACGGTGACATTGAAATCAATGCGGGCCGCGAAACCATAACCCTGGATGTAGCGAACAGCGGAGACCGGCCGATCCAGGTCGGGTCGCATTACCACTTTTATGAAACCAATCAGGCGCTGAACTTCGATCGCGAACGCGCGCGTGGTTTCCGGCTCAACATTCCTGCGGGTACTGCGGTGCGCTTCGAACCGGGCCAGACGCGATCGGTCGAGCTGGTTGCCTACGGAGGTGCGCGCGCCGTCTACGGCTTCCAGGGCAAGATCATGGGAGAACTGTGATGGCGGCGAAGATCACACGGCGCGCCTACGCCGAAATGTTCGGGCCGACCACGGGCGATCGTGTCCGTCTGGCGGATACTGACCTGTGGATTGCGGTCGAGCGCGATTACACCGTGTACGGCGACGAAGTCAAATTCGGCGGCGGCAAGGTGATTCGCGACGGAATGGGGCAAAGCCAGCGCAGGGCGGCAGAGGTAGCCGACACGGTTGTGACCAATGCGTTGATCGTTGATTACTGGGGCATCGTCAAAGCCGATATCGGCATCAAGGACGGGCGCATCAGCGGCATTGGCAAGGCGGGTAATCCCGATGTGCAGCCGAATGTGGATATCGTTATCGGCGCGGCGACCGAAGTGATTGCCGGCGAGGGATCCATCATTACTGCGGGCGGCATCGATGCACACATCCATTTCATTTGTCCGCAACAGATCGAGGAAGCATTGACCTCCGGGGTGACCACCATGCTGGGCGGCGGCACCGGCCCGGCAACCGGCACCAACGCCACCACCTGCACGCCCGGGCCGTGGCATATCGGGCGCATGCTGCAGGCGGCCGAAGCGTTTCCGATGAATCTCGGCTTTCTCGGCAAGGGCAACGCAAGTCTGCGTCTGCCGCTACGCGAACAGGTCGCGGCCGGAGCAATGGGCCTGAAGCTGCACGAAGACTGGGGCACGACACCGGCAGCAATTGACAACTGCCTGGCAGTGGCCGATGAAATGGACGTGCAGGTGGCGATTCACACCGATACGCTGAACGAGTCGGGGTTTGTCGAGAACACCATTGCCGCGTTTAAGGGCCGCGCAATTCACACCTATCACACTGAAGGTGCCGGCGGCGGCCATGCGCCGGATATTATCAAGGCCTGCGGCGAGAGCAATGTGCTGCCGTCATCGACCAACCCGACGCGGCCATATACCGTCAACACCATCGACGAGCACCTCGACATGCTGATGGTCTGCCATCACCTCGATCCCGCTATTGCTGAAGACGTGGCGTTCGCCGAATCGAGAATCCGGCGTGAAACCATTGCTGCCGAAGACATTCTCCACGATCTCGGCGCTTTCAGCATGATTGCCAGCGACTCGCAGGCGATGGGTCGGGTCGGCGAGGTGATTTCCCGCACCTGGCAAACAGCGCACAAGATGAAAATGCAGCGCGGCAGCCTGGCCGAGGATCCGGCGGAGCATGACAACCACCGGGTCAAGCGCTACGTGGCGAAATACACCATTAACCCGGCGATCACGCACGGCATCGGCCACACAGTCGGCTCGATCGAAGTCGGCAAGCTGGCGGACCTGGTGTTGTGGAAGCCGGCCTTCTTTGGGGTGAAACCATCGATGATTCTCAAGAGCGGAGTGATTGCGTCCGCGGCGATGGGTGATCCGAACGCGTCCATCCCGACGCCACAGCCGGTGCACTATCGACCGATGTTTGGCGCTTTCGGGGGTTCGAACCTGCGCTCGTCCGTGACGTTTGTCTCCAAGTCGGCTCTGGAAAACGACATCGGCCGTTCACTCGGTTTGCAGCGAAGCACCATCGCAGTGGAAAACACCCGCAACATCGGCAAGAAGGACATGAAACTCAACGATGCGATGCCGGTGATTGAAGTGGACCCGCAAAACTATCAGGTGCGCGCCGACGGCGAATTGCTGATGTGTGAACCGGCAACATCACTGCCAATGGCGCAGCGCTACTTCCTGTTCTGATCATGCTGGTCGTCTCGAAGCGCTTGCCGGAACAATCGCACCATGATGTTGAACTGGTGTTGCCGTTTGACCTGCGCCAGAAAAGCCGGCTGCGAACGACGCTGCCCGATGGTGAAGAGATCGGCCTGTTCCTCGATCGGGGCCAGGTCCTGCGCGGCGGCGATTATCTGCAGGCCGAGGACGGGCGCATCGTGATGGTGCGGGCGAAAGCGGAGAAAGTGCTGCACATTTCATGCGACAACGCCATTGACTTGCTTCGGGTGACCTATCACCTTGGCAATCGCCATGTGCCGTTGCAGGTCGGGAATGGCTGGGTGCGCATTGCCGAGGATGATGTACTGCGTGGCATGGTCGAAGGCCTTGGTGCATCGGTTGAAGTGATGGATGCACCGTTCGAGCCGGAAGCCGGCGCTTACGGCGGACACCATCACGGCCATGCTGGTGACTCGGGCGGTGCCGTGATTCACCAGTTCGGCGCGGGCGCAAGCCAATCGCAACGCAAGGCGGGCTGAAGGTGAATCCGGTTGCACTGACGCGGTTGCTGCGCATTGCAAGCCCCGGTTTGCCGGTCGGTGGGTTCAGTTATTCGCAGGGCCTGGAGTGGGCGGTAGAGTGCGGCCGCGTCAGCGATGAAACTTCGGCCGGGCAGTGGATTGGCGCGTTGCTCGAGACCGGCATGGCGCGGTTCGAACTGCCGATGCTCCTGGCGTTTTATCGTGCCTGGCAAGACGGCGAACCCGCGCAGGCAGCAGCACTGAACGAGGCGTATCTGGCCTCGCGCGAGACGGCGGAACTGCGAGCCGAGTCGATCCAGATGGGCGGCGCACTGCTTGCCGTGCTGCGCGAGGATGCGGAGCATGACGCTGGTTTGCTCAAAGCACTGCTGGCGATCGATGCCCCGGTTTTTGTAAACGCGTTTGCGTTTGCCGGTGCGTCATGGCAACTGGAACCGGAAAATGTGCTCACGGCCTACGCCTGGTCGTGGCTGGAGAACCAGGTGACGGCGGCGATGAAACTGGTGCCGCTGGGACAGCGTGCCGGGCAACACCTGCTGGCACAGCTTGGCCCACAGTGTGGGCAGGCCATGCAGACGGCCATTGCACTTCCAGAGGACGAGTGGTCGAATTTTGCGCCACTGTTTGCCATTGCCAGCAGCCGACACGAAACACAATACACGCGGCTTTTCCGGTCGTGATATGCAACACACTTAACCTCTCAATGCGGAGGACGCGGAGGAAAAGCAAAGATCAAATGAAAACCAGAGCTCAATGCGCTCAATTGGGAAGACACGGAAAGATCGGAAGTATTCTGCACAGCACGTTGATACTACGTGCATTTGCATGGATCTCTCAATCGCTTTCGCCGATTCCGGTAGTGCCATTGCGGTTTCTTTTATGAGTTCGTTTTTCTCTGCGTCCTCCCCGTCCTCGGCGGTGAGAGGTTTTTTGGGAGTTGACCACTGGAGAATAGTATGAGTACACAACCATTACGGGTGGGCATAGGCGGACCGGTCGGTTCGGGCAAGACAGCGTTGACCCTGTCGCTGTGCCGTGCGATGCGCGACGATTACGAAGTCGCCGTTGTCACCAATGACATCTACACGCGCGAAGATGCCGAGTTCCTGGTGCGCCATGGCGCGCTCGAGCCCGAGCGTATTCTCGGCGTGGAAACCGGCGGCTGCCCGCATACGGCTATCCGCGAGGATGCGTCGATCAATCTCGAGGCGGTGGCCCGTCTTGCCGGGCGCTTTCCGGATCTCGACGTGGTTTTCGTTGAAAGCGGCGGCGACAATCTGGCGGCGACGTTTTCTCCCGAGTTGTCCGACCTGACGCTGTACGTGATCGACGTGTCGGCAGGCGACAAGATTCCGCGCAAGGGCGGCCCCGGTATCGTCAAGTCCGACCTGTTGATCATCAACAAGATCGACCTGGCTCCCATGGTCGGGGCATCACTCGAAGTCATGGATCGCGATGCGCGCAAGATGCGCGATGACAGACCTTTCCAGTTCACCAACCTGAAGACGGGGCAGGGGCTGGATGAAGTCGTGCGATTCATCGAACAGCAAGGCATGCTGCGCGAACGCCAGGCGGCCTGATCTGCTGCGCTGGTTTAAACTCTACACCCAGTGATATGCGAACGGTGACCGCGACCCGATATGGTCGCGGCCCGGATATGCTTGTACTCCGGAAATGCTCGCGAATTCGCGTGCAATGACACGGAACGCGAAGCCGGCCTGAACGGTCGAAACACTGGTATCGTCAAGAACAGGCAACATGGCAAGAATAATCAAAGGAGGCTTATGTTTGAAAAACTGATCCAGATTGTTGTTGTGAATATGCTGGCGGCGTCGGTGTTTGCCGGCCCGGCGATGGCGCAGACCGACGATGTCGCGCAACTGCTCGATGCAGCCATTGCCGGTTCGCACCGGTCCGAGGCCAACAAACAGCGTGACCAGTACCGCCACCCGAAGCAGACCCTGATGTTTTTCGGTTTGCGCCCGGACATGACGGTGGTCGAGATCACGCCTGGCGGCGGTTGGTATACGGAAATCCTCGCGCCGGTATTGCACGATCGTGGCAAGTACTACGCGGCAACGCTGCGTATCACGGAGAATTCGCCGACCTATTTCAAGAACATGGATGCGAATTACCGAGCCAAGCTCGCAAGCGATCCAGCGGTCTATGGAAACGTCACGCTGGTTCATTTTGACCCGGCATCGCCCGAGTTTGCTCCGATGGGTTCGACTGACCTCGTGGTGACTTTCCGCAACGTGCACAACTGGGCGCAAGCGGGAACTGCCGAAGCAATGTTCAGGGGTTTTGCCGCCGCGCTGGCACCGGGTGGTTATCTCGGTGTCGTTGAACATCGGGCAAAGCCGGGCACGCCGTTCGAGCAGCAGGTCAGGACAGGCTACATGACGGAAGAATACGTCATCGGTCTGGCGCGCAAGGCCGGATTCAGTCTGGTCGAAGGAACGGATATCAACGCCAACCCGAAAGACAACAAAGACCATCCCGGCGGGGTCTGGAACCTGTTGCCGAACTTGCGTAATGTGCCAGAGGCCGACAAGGCGAAAATGCGTGCAATCGGTGAATCGGACCGGATGACGTTATTGTTCGTAAAGGACTGACGCAGCCGATTTCGTGGCGCGCGTTATGGTAGCGGTAACAGAATCGAAAAGGCGGTTACCACCCGCCTTTTCTTTTTTGCAGCAGACGTTTTGGTGAAAAAGGGAGCAGGGGTGCTGACTGATATCGAAATTGCGCAACAGGCGAAACTCCGGCGCATTGGCGAACTGGCCGAGGAAAAGCTGGGGGTGCCGCACGAGCAGATTGAACCCTATGGCTATTTCAAGGCGAAGCTTTCGCTCGACTACATTGCCAGCCTGGCAGGCAAACCGGATGGCAAGCTGGTGCTGGTCACCGCAATCAGCCCGACGCCTGCCGGCGAAGGCAAGACGACGACAACCGTGGGCCTGGGTGATGCCCTCAATCGCATCGGCAAGAACGCGGTGATCTGCTTGCGCGAACCCAGCCTCGGGCCAGTGTTCGGAATGAAAGGCGGAGCTGCCGGTGGCGGCTATGCCCAGGTCGTGCCGATGGAAGACATCAACCTGCATTTTACCGGTGATTTCAATGCCATCCAGCTTGCCAACAACCTGTTGGCGGCCATGCTGGACAATCATGTGCATCAGGGAAATGAACTCGACATCGACGTACGCCGCATTACCTGGCGACGCGTGCTCGACGTCAATGACCGGGCATTGCGCTCAATCGTAGTTGCGCTTGGAGGGCCGGGTAACGGCTACCCGCGTGAGGATGGCTTTGACATCGTTGTTGCGTCAGAGGTGATGGCCATCCTGTGTCTGGCGGAGTCATTGGCCGACCTGAAAGAGAGACTGGGAAAGATCGTAGTCGCCTATACGCGCGACAAGCGACCAGTCACCGCTGCCGACCTGCACGCGCACGGCGCCATGGCGGTGCTGCTCAAGGACGCAATCAAACCCAATCTGGTGCAGACCCTGGAGAACAATCCGGCGTTCGTCCATGGTGGTCCGTTCGCCAATATTGCTCACGGTTGTAACTCGGTGATTGCCACGCGCAGCGCGCTCAAGCTGGCCGATTACGTTGTGACCGAAGCCGGTTTCGGCGCCGATCTGGGAGCCGAGAAATTTGTCGATATCAAATGCCGCAAATCAGGCCTGCGTCCCGATGCATGCGTGATCGTGGCCACCGTGCGCGCGCTCAAATACCACGGCGGCGTCGAACGCAATGCGCTGGGCAAGGAGGACCTTTCCGCGTTAGAACACGGCTTCGCCAACCTTGAGCGGCATGTGCGCAATGTGCGCGATGTTTATGGCTTGCCATGCGTCGTCTCAATCAATCATTTCACACATGACACCGAGGCCGAGTTGAAACTGCTGCAGGAAAAGTGCGCCGCGCTGGGCGTACCGGTAGTGGTGGCGCGCCACTGGGCCGAGGGCGGGGTGGGTGCGGAAGCGCTGGCGAGGCAGGTGATCGAATTGGCCGAATCAGGCACTGCCAATATGCAATTGGTCTATGAGGACGACTTGCCGCTGGTGATGAAAATCGAGATGGTTGCCAGAAGAGTGTACGGCGCGGTCGGCATCAAGGTCGACATCAAGGCACGCACACGTCTCGATGAACTGGAAAAAGAAGGTTACGGCCATTTCCCGGTCTGCATCGCGAAAACCCAGTATTCGTTCTCGAGCGATGCCAGCCTGCGTGGCGCGCCTGACGGGCACACCCTTTCGGTACGCGAAATCCGGCTGTCGGCAGGCGCCGAGTTCGTTGTTGCCGTCTGCGGTGACATCATGACCATGCCGGGATTGCCGAAAGTTCCGGCGGCAGAGCGAATTGATCTGGACAGCGACGGCAAGGTGGTCGGGCTGTTCTAGATGCTCCTGGAAGTTTTTCACAAATGTGGCTGCGATGACGGCAGCCGCACCGGCTGGGTTACACTGTGGCTCATTCGCGCCCGGGCAAAACGGTCTTCATCAATTGTTCGGGTAACCGTCAAACACACGCGTTGCACTGACCGCCGTGCCAGATCAATTCAAATCCGCCACCGCACTGTCCATCGACACGGGTGAGAGCAACTCGCCGCAGGATCTGTTCTGGCTCGAACAGAACATTCCCTGCCAGGTAGCATGTCCTGCCGACACCGACATCCCCGGTTACCTTGAGGCGATTTACCACGGCCGTTTTGCAGAGGCCTACGAGATCAACCTGCGCGATAACGTATTCCCCGCTATTCTCGGACGCGTCTGCTCGCGACCGTGCGAGGCAGCCTGTCGCCATGGTCGTGAGGGCAATGGCGAGCCGGTCGCGATCTGTTTTTCGAAACGCTCTGCCGCGGATTTTGCTGACGCCGCTCCGGTCATTCTCGAGCCGATTTTTCCGGCGACCGGAAAGAAAGTGGGCATCATCGGGGCGGGTGTCGCCGGCTTGGCGGCGGCCCGCGACCTGGCCTTGTATGGGCACGAAGTCACCGTGTACGAAAAGCACAAGCGTCCAGGCGGCATGCTCAACCAGGGTATTCCGGCGTTCCGTTTGCCGCGTGATGTGATTGCCCGCGAGTTGGCGCAAATCGCTGCGCTGGGTATCGACATTCAGTGTGATGTCCGGATTGGCCGGGACATACAGATCGAGGATTTGTTGGCGCGCCATGATGCCGTAGTGATGGCGGCAGGGACCTTGCGGCCGAATTTTCTTTCCCTGGCCGGGGAAAAGCTGAACGGTGTCGAGCATGGTCTGGGTTTTCTGCTCGCGGTCAACGAGAACGAGCGCCGTTCGGTTGGACACAAGGTGGCGGTAGTCGGTGGCGGTTACACGGCAATGGACTGCGCCCGGACGGCAGCTCGACTGGGCGCGCAAACCGCGGTCTATTACCGGCGAGGTCGCGAGGACATGGTGGTGTTGCCCGGGGAAGTCGAAGAACTGCTGGCCGAAGGCTCGAGCCTTAACAATTACTGTTCGCCGCTCGGCTTCGAAGGTGGCGACGCTGTGCATGGGGTGAAGCTGGTGCGGACCGAGCCCGGCGAACGCGGCAGTGACAGCAGGCGCCTGCCACGCGAGATTCCCGGCAGCCAGTTCGTGGCGCAGGCGGACAATGTGATTCTGGCGACCGGCCAGTTTCCGGACACGGCCTGGCTCAGTGAAGGATTGCGCACGCAACTGGTTGGCGAGGACGGTTGGCTGAAAAGCGGCAAGGCGTTTCGCACGGCGAATCCGCGGGTGTTCGTCGCCGGTGATTTTGCACAGGGCGCGACGACACTGATACAGGCGATTGGCCATGCCCGGGACAGTGCCAAAGCGGTTGATGAATTTCTGGTCGGGCACAGGCGGCTGACGAAGGTTGCACGGGCCGGTAAGGCATTTCAGTCAAAAACACCCGGTGGCGCAACCACTGGACGCCGTGCCGAGATGAATGTGATTCCGATCCATCCGATGCCGCTGCTGCCGGTGAGTGAGCGTGTTGGCGAGGCGGAAGTCGAAACCGGTTACGACGAGGTAACGGCGAGGGAAGCTGCATCGCGCTGTTACCTGTGCCATTACAAGTTCGAGATCATCGATTCGAAATGCGTTTTGTGTGACGAATGCCTCAAGGTCAAGCCGGTGCCAGGTTGCATCGTGGAAATCGCCGGATTGCAACGCGATGACGCCGGGCGCATTACCGGATACCGGCCGGTTGAACAGGGCAAGACCGATTCGCTTTACTACAATCGTTTGTGGATTGACCAGGACCAGTGCATCCGTTGCGGTCAATGCGAATCGGTTTGTCCAGTCAACGCAATCACCATTCAGAAGGTCGGCGTCGCTACGCAATCGGCCTGAGTTTCGCTTGTCTACTGTCGTCGCCCGACGACTTTGCGCTGTCTCCGCTTTTCAACTTGAAATGCTGCGCCTATACTTTGCGCAGTCAAAAGGGGACCCCGCCCGTGGCCGGTCTCCGGGTAACAATACAGTAACTTTTGTGCGGAGCAACAATTGGCGCTCATTCTGGCACTGGATATGGCAGGTGTACCGAGCAGGTGGGTAGTCGTCGAGGACGCGATTACCTACTATGCGCGCCATATGGTTGCGTGGTCCCTTGGAGACGTCGTTGCCACCTATCACGGGGGGGTCTCGCGCGTGACCGGTGCGCGCTCCGAGCTTTCCACCCGCAGCATTATCGCCATCAAGGGTGCGGTCGATTTCACAAAAGGCGCCGTGCACCCGCATTTGTCCAACTCGGCGCTGTTCTCGCGGGACCGGCATGTTTGCGCCTATTGTGGGGAGCGTTACCGGGAACGCGATCTGTCACGTGACCATGTCATCCCGGCACACGCGGGTGGTGAAGACCGCTGGATGAATGTCGTTACGGCCTGCCGTTCCTGCAACATCCGCAAGGGCGGTCGCACGCCGGAAGCGGCGCATATGCCGTTGCTGTATCTGCCGTATATACCCAACCGCTATGAGCACCTGATCTTGCAGAATCGCCGCATCCTGCAGGATCAGATGCAGTACCTCATGGCGAAAGTGCCGAAGCATAGCCGGCTGCACGCCTAGCCGGGCGTATTCCGCGCAAGCGCCCGGTACTCGCAAACTCAACGCTGTAAAGGGTTTGGGACGGCAATCTCAGGCCGAAGCACAACACGGTCGGCGATGACGGCAACACCCCGGCGTGTGCATTTTTCCTTTATATTTTGTCTTGTTGCCGGCTCGTTTGGCGGGGGTGCACGGCGGAACCAACGCTTGTGTGTACCATCTGTAATGCAGGCGTAGCGAATCAGTTTGCCATGAAGAAAATCATTACACTCATCATCGCTGCCGTGGTGGTCGTCGGTTGCAAGACCAACCCGATTACCGGGCGTTCGCAAATGATGCTGATCTCCGAGGAAACGGCGATCTCCCAGTCCGGCGAAGCATACAAGGCGATGCTCAAGCCACTCGAAGAGAAGGGCAAGGTCAACACCAACGCTGCCCAGGTCAAACGGGTCGAGACTATTACCAGCCGGCTGGTGGCGCAGGCAGTCCTGTATCGCCCTGAGTCGAAGGACTGGGATTGGTCGATCCGGGTCATTGATGACCCCGAGACAGTCAACGCATGGTGTATGGCGGGCGGCCGGATGGCGATCTATACCGGTCTTATCGACAAGCTCGACGCCACCGATGATGAGATTGCCCAGGTAATGGGGCACGAAATTTCGCATGCGCTACTGGCGCATACGGCGGAGCGCATGTCGCGGGCGATTGCGTTGCAGCTGGGCATTATCACTGTCGCCGCCACGCAGGGCAGCGACACCGAAGGCCAACTCATTACGCAGGGCGCGGCGATGGCGGCGATCGTCGCGCTGGAATTACCGAACAGCCGGACCGCGGAATCCGAATCCGATGTGCTCGGCGTCGAACTGGCGGCAAAGGCGGGTTACGATCCGCGTGCTGCGGAAACGCTGTGGGCCAAGATGGCAAAAGTCAGCGGCAGCGGCGATTCGCGCTTCGATTTTCTATCCACCCATCCGGCGCCGGTCAAACGCATGGAAACCTTGCGCGCGCTGGTGCCAAAAATGATGCCGTATTACGAGCAACCGGGGCCGAGGCCGACGTTTCCGGTCAGCGTGTCGGAGTCCGATTCAAAATAAAGAAAGCAATTGAATCGACGGGTGTTCATCGCGAGCCTGTCTCGCCTGGCGCGCAGGGAGTGCAGTTTTCGGCATCGCTGAACCAGGAAGCTGCACTAATCACATTGAATGGCTCGCAGGGCAACCGGCTTGATGGTGCCTGAGGTGATCTGTGGAAGTTCGTCGCCAGCCAATGGAGTCAAAGGATTTGTGAACAATGACAAAATCAACCCGCAATATTGAATTTCCCGGTTCGCAAGGACTGAAGCTTGCCGCAAGGCTGGATTTGCCATTGGGAAAGCCAACGGCGTATGCAATCTTTGCGCACTGCTTTACCTGTACCAAGGACAGCAAGGCGGCTTCATACATCGGCAGTGCGCTGGTTGCCGCAGGTGTCGCGGTGCTTCGTTTCGACTTTACCGGTCTCGGTGGAAGCGAGGGGGACTTTTCGAACACCGGTTTTTCCTCAAATGTCGAGGACCTGGTGTCGGCCGCTGATTTTCTACGGTCTGAGTATGAGGCGCCGAAACTGCTGGTAGGGCACAGCCTTGGTGGTACGGCCGTGTTGGCCGCCGCGCCGCAGATCCCGGAAGTCGTAGCCGTAGCAACAATCAACGCACCGGCTGACCCGGCGCATGTCCTTGAAAAATTTGGCTCATCGCTGGAAAAGATCGAGTCGACGGGTAAAGCGGAGGTCATGCTCGGCGGACGGCCATTTACCATTCGCAAGTCTTTTGTCGATGATGCGCGCGAGCAGCATATGCAGAAACTTCTGCCAGAACTGCATCGCGCCCTGCTGGTGATGCATTCACCTCATGACCGCATTGTCGATGTTTCGAATGCACAGAAAATCTTCGTTCCGGCAAAACATCCGAAGAGTTTTATCTCGCTGGACGACGCCGATCATTTGCTGAGTCGAAGCGACGATGCGCGTTACGCGGGCATGGTGCTCGCCGCTTGGGCGGCGCGCTATCTCCCGTCGCGGGTCGACCAGGAAACAGCACACAGCGGTAAGGGTGATGTCCTCGTCATGGAATCGGGTGATGGCAAATATGCCCAGACCATCAATGTGGGCCGGCACTGGCTGCGTGCGGACGAACCGCCATCTGTTGGTGGTGACGACAGTGGACCGTCGCCATATCAGTTGTTATCGGCGTCGCTCGGAGCCTGTACGACCATGACCATGCGGATGTACGCAAATCACAAGAACTGGCCGGTCGGGAGAATGTCGGTTCGGGTGCATCATGAAAAAATTCATGCAAAGGATTGCGCGGAATGCGAGAAGAAAGAGGGCAAGGTTGACCGCATGGAACGCGAAATTGAAATTGAGGGCGATCTATCGAACGAGCAGCGCCAGCGGTTGCTGGAGATCGCCGACAAATGTCCGGTGCACCGGACCCTGCATGCGCAA
>JASFUE010000017.1:0-19326 GCA_050050435.1 Burkholderiales bacterium
CGGTCTGGCGGAGATTTTCGTCACTCATCGGTTTTCCATTTCCGGACGGCTGTCCCACAAATTGGCCTGCAGCGTGGTGAGCAATTTCTCGCCAATCATATCGATCTCATCGGTTACACCGAACTCGCGCAACTGGCTCACCCGCAATCCGGGATAGCCGCAGGGGTCAATATCGGCAAACGGCGCCAGATCCATACCAACGTTCAATGACAGTCCATGATAACTGCAGCCGTTGCGAATGCGTAGGCCAAGCGCAGCGATCTTGGCATCGTCGACATAGACGCCGGGTGCCTGTTCTCGTCCCCGGGCGTCGATACCGTACTGGCCCATCAAGTCAATCACAGATCGCTCAAGCCGTCGGACCAGTTGCCGAACACCGATGCGCAGTCGCCGCAAATCAACCAGCGTGTAGACCACGATCTGACCCGGGCCATGGTAGGTAATCTGGCCGCCCCGGTCGCTCTTGATGACCGGGATGGCCGTCGTTGAGCGCGGCAGATGCGCCGCGCGCGCGGCCAGTCCGAGGGTGTAAACCGGCGGGTGCTGCAACAGCCACAGTTCGTCCGCGCTGTCCACGGTACGCGCTGTCGTGAACTGTTTCATCGCTTGCCACGTTGGTGCGTATTCGACTGTGCCGAGCCGGCGTATCGTCACGTGCGCAGACGCTGTCGCACTCCGCACCGCGGGCAGGTCCCTTGAGTGCGCCCGGTTTGTGACTGATTCGGACATGCCCGCGCTCATAACACCATCACCACTGCCGGGTGATCGTTCAGTTCCTGATAGAGCGCATCGAGCTGCTCGCGGGAGGTAGCGATGATGGTGCAGGTGACGCTGAGATAAGTGTTTTTCTTGCTCGGGCGCATCTCGATGGTGGAATCGTCAAACTCGGGTGCATGTTTGCGCACAACCTCGACCACCACCCGGACAAAGCCCGGTTCGCGCCGCCCCATAACCTTGAGCGGGAAATCGAGCGGGTAGGCGATTTCGCCCAACTGCCCGGAGCCGTTGCCTTGAGTCGAGTTTGTCATTGGTCTCGTTGATTGCCTGCACGCATGACCCGTGCCTTGTAGTCCTGATAAAGCTGGTACATCCGCTGAAATGCCGGGCCCGGCCGGCCGTTGCCAACCGGTTTGCCATCCAGCGTTGTAGCCGGCAGCACTTCCCTGCTCGAGGAAGTGATCCAGATTTCATCGGCCTCACGCAGCTCGGCCTCACTGATGTTTCGCACCTCGAGTTGGACGCCGTTCGCTTTGGCCAGTTCCAGAACCACCTCGTAGGTGATGCCGGGGAGCATCAGGTTTGATTTTGGCGGCGCCAGCACGATGTCGGCCTTGACGACGAAAATATTGGTTGCCGAACCTTCCGTAAGCATGCTGTCGCGCAGCAGGATGGTCTCGGCGCAGCCGGCATCGACTGAAAGTTGGCGAAGCAGGACATTTGGAAGCAACGCCGTGCTCTTTACATCGCAGCGAAGCCAGCGATTGTCGGTGGCGCTGATCACAGCAACGCCGTTTTCGATCTGATCCGCAGGTGGTGAACTCAGCGGATTGCTCATCATGAATACCGTTTGCGCAACTTTCTTCGGGAACGCGTGATCACGTTTGGCCACGCCGCGCGTGACCTGCAAATACAGCGACTGATCATCGGTTTCGTTCAGTTCGACCAGACGCCCGATCAACGCGCGCCATTCGTTCTCGTCGTGCGGGTTGTCCAGGCGGATGCTGTCCAGACTGGACTGCAGACGCTGCAGGTGGCTGCCAAGGCGAAACGGCTGGCGCGAATACACCGGGATCACCTCGTACACGCCGTCACCGAAAATGAAACCACGGTCGAGTACCGGGATCATGGCTTTTTCGATCGGCATGAATTCGCCGTTCAGGTAGATCATGCGTGTGTCCAGTATGGCGATTGACGGAGTCAGTTCGGCAACAGCATCGGGCTGTGCCGGTTCAGTTGCGCAACAGCATCAGGCTGTGCTCGTTTAATTCAGCAACAGCATTAAGCTGTGCCATGCGCGCACCAGTACGTTGGCGACATGCACGGACTGGAGTGCAACCACGGGGTATTCTCCGTAGGGTTGACCCTCGAAGGTGAGCCTGAGCATACCAACGCTCTGTCCGGCCCTGACCGGGGCGAACAGCGGTTGCATGCTCTCGAGTTTTGCGTCGAGATGCTGCCACATGCCCTTGGGTACGGTGACATAAAAATCTTCCGAAAAGCCGGCCGCCAGCGCATCGGCGCTGCCTTTCCATACCGGCAGCTCGTGTACCACTTCACCCTTGCCATAGAGCTTGCGGGTCTCGAACTGCTCGAAACCGAAGTTGAGCAGCCGCTGGCTCTCCGATGTGCGGCCATTGTCCGATCCCGCATCGATTACAACCGATATCAGCCGGCGCGACTCACGTTCGGCCGTTGCGAGCAGGCAGAATCCGGCGCTCTCGGTAAAGCCCGTTTTCATGCCGTCTACGTACGGATCGCGTCCGAGCAGCTTGTTGCGGTTGTACTGGGTGATGTTGTTATAGGTGAACTCGCGTTGACTGTAGACCGGAAAGCGATCGGGGAATTGCGTGATGATGAGGCTGGCGAGGGTGACCAGGTCACGGGCACTCGAAAAGTGTTCAGGTGCCGGTAAGCCGGTAGCGTTTACGAAATGGGTGTTGGACAGGTTAAGACGTTTTGCCTCGCGATTCATCATCGCGACGAATGCTCTCTCGCTTCCGGCAACGGCTGCCGCCAGCACGATCGCCGCATCGTTGCCCGATTGCACGATCAGGCCCTGGACGAGATCGCTTACGCTCACTTCCGTATCGGGTTCGAGGAACATCCGTGAGCCTGGCGCTTGCCAGGCTTTCTCCGAGACGCGCAGCTTCTGGTCCATAGTGAGGCGCTTCTGGTCGAATGCCTGGAAAACCAGATAAGCCGTCATCAACTTGGTCAGCGATGCCGGTTCGATGCGCTCGTCGGCATTCTTTTGGGCAAGTACTGCCCCGCTCGAAAGGTCAACGAGCAGAAAGGCGCGCGAATCCAGGCTCGGTGGCGAGACGTAATTGCCGAAGACCTGGGCGTGGACCGGCAGGCATACGGCGAAAAACAACAGGATCAGGGCGCGCAACGTCATGTTCAATTGATCAGATTATACCCGCCCACAGGGCACGCAATGGTTTCGGGATTGTCAGTCACTGCATGGTTTGAAACAATGCGCCCCTTCCGGAGCACAAAGGGAACGCCGTTCGTTACGTAATGGGCGTCAAATTTTCACCATGAGCCGAATTGTTATTGCACTGAGTGTTTTTCTGGGGATGGTCGCCGGACCCGCGTTCGCGGCGGGCGTCGATGTCAGCGATGCCTGGACTCGCGCCACCGCCCCGGGCCAGACCGTGGCGGGTGTGTACTTCGATCTCAAATCGGTGCGCGATGCCAAACTGGTCGGTGTACAGACCAGCATGACCGACAAAGCCGAGATCCATATCATGAGTATGGACGATGGCGTCATGCGCATGCGCCCGGTTGCGTCGATCGACTTGCCCGCAGGCGAAACAGTGAAATTCAAACCGGGCGGCTACCATGTCATGCTGTTCGATCTGAAGAAACCCCTCGAAGCAGGTGGCCAGATGGCACTCGCGCTCCTGGTCGAAGACGCGAAAGGGGAAGTCTCGAGGGTAATCGTGACTGTCGAGGTGCGAAACCTCGACGGAAGCAAGGCCGGGCAGCACCATCACTGACGGACGTCCAATAAATCGGACGGCCCGGTATTCAGGCAACCGAATAACAGGCCAGAGCGGCGATCAAAACGTACCCGGTGCTCAATGCGTATTAGCGCCGAGGCTCACCGCCTGTATCCAGCCCTCATTCACCCAGGTGCGTAGCAAACTGGCGGCACTTTGCGCTGCGCCGGCATCATCGCTGTCCATCCGCAGTGCGAGGCGGGAACATGCATCGCCGAACGTTGTGCCTCCGGCAAGGCTGCGCCACAGCCAGGCTTCGTCACGATCGAGGCTTCTGAAATAGGTCTGGTCGTCCTTGCGCCAGACACCGATGGTGGCGGGTTGTTCCAGGCGCGTGGCTGGCGGCAATGCCCGGTTCTCGCGTTGCGCGTGCCAGATTGCGACCACGTTCCACTGCGTTTGGATCAGTTGCAGCGAGGTGTGCCCGACGAAACGCAAATGCGGCCAGTCCTCTGGCGGCACCGATGCCAGCGCGTCGAAGTCCAGCTGCGTTGCGTCGGCTGCGTCAAAGGCAAGTCCCTGTGCCCATTCGAACCCGGCCAGTTCGGCGAGAACCGGCTCGGCGCTGAAACGGGCGTCGTTGCGCAGAAATTCGGCCATGCCCTCGCCAAACCAGCGCAGGTTCCGCGTCATTGACGGGCGCGCGTCAATGTAGCCGGTTGCCAGATCTTTGAATCGGGCCTGCTTTGTATACGTCTGCAAGACCGGATAGTCGATCGCCAGCGCGGCAATCAGACGCAGCCGGTATGCGCTGTAATAAATGCCCAGGCGTTCATGCCGGAACTGCTCGTCCGGACCGACGATATCGGCGGTGATGGCCCGGTCATCGTGAACGATGTGGCGTTGGAACCGGTCCTGCAGATCAGCGAGAGACATCATGCGGTCGCGGCAAGCGTGCTGGCCTGGTGGGCAATTTCGCGAGCGTCATCGAGCTCACTGACCAGCGTTGCGAGATCCGGGATGTTGTCGTCTCGCTCGATCATGGTTGCCACCGGGCCCAGCGTCTCGATCGTGTGAGCATAGAGCTTCCATACCTCGTCAACGATCGGGGCGTCGTGCGTATCGATGATGTGTGTTCCGCAATGACTGTGGCCTGCCAGGTGAATCTGCTGGATGCGATCGCGCGGCAGGGCATCGATGTATTGACGTGCATCGAACCCGTGGTTGAAGCCGCTGACATAGACGTTGTTGACGTCGAGCAGCAACAGGCAGTCAGTGCGTCCGGCGATCTCGCACAGAAATTCCCACTCGGTCATTTCCGACTGATTGAAGTTGACGTAGCTCGAGACGTTCTCGATCAGGATTGGCCGGCCGAGGAAATCCTGCACTTGCCGGATGCGTGACGCGACATGATTTACTGCCTCTGCGGTATAGGGCAGAGGCAGCAAGTCGTGGATATTTCGCCTTGCCACGCCGGTCCAGCACAGATGGTCGGAAACCCACATCGGCTCGAAGCGCTCGATCAGTATCTTCAGCGCTGCCAGGTAGGCCGGATCGAGCGGGTCTGCGCTGCCCAGGGACATCGAAACGCCGTGAAATACCAACGGGTAGTCTGCACGGATTCGCTCCAGGTAGTGCAGCGGCTTGCCGCCGCGCACCATGTAGTTCTCGGTGAGCGCCTCGAACCAGTCTACACGTGGTCGCTCGGCGAGAATTGCATCGTAATGCGCGGTGCGCAGGCCAAGACCAAAGCCGGGATTATCCAGTTGCATGTTGTGCGCGGGTGCGGACGCCGGTTTGAGCCGGCGTCCGCGACAACCCCGGACGTCAGGCTGTATGGCCACCGATTTTCTTGCACTGTTCGGCGGTGAGATTGACCACGCCGGTGCCCTTGCATTCATTCAATCCGGCGCAGGCGCTGTTGGCAGTCTTGCAGTCGCTCAAGCCCTTACAGGCGTTGACGCCTTCACATGCGACCTTTGCGCTGGTTGCGCTACTGCCGCTGCCACTGGTGTTGGCGCAGCCCGCGGTGATGAATAACGCTGCGGCGCTGGCGGCGATTGCGATGCCAGCGAGGTTTCTGCCCTTGCTCATGTTGTCTCCTCCTTGGGGATATGATCCAAAATCCTCCAACAGCCACATGAAAGTGTGGCCAGTCGAGTGCTTGTGCACGAATGCACATCAAGAGGTACGCAGCGAAGCGCCGGGCGGATGTAGTTCAGGCTAAATAGTTGCCGTGCTGGGGCCGCGTGTGAGGCCCAAAATGGCACCTTCATTGCGGAGGTTCTCGAGGATTGCCTGGCCACCGGCAATTGCGACGGCCGGATCGGGGTGCTGCAATTCGCCCACGACCTGCGTCAGCGCCTGGTCCCCGGATAAATCACCCGGCTCAAGCAGCGAGACAAGGCGCGCGCTTACTGGATTGAGCACGATAAAACGGACCTTGTCGGCACTGTCGCGAAATACCAGCAAGAAGGTCTGCTCCTGCTGGTCTGCGCTCGGCTGGTAGCGTTTGCCAATCCGGTGCACCGGGTAGGGGTAGGAAAGAAGCATGTGGGCCGGGGCCAGGACCGGGCACCCCGCCAACAGATCGCCGCCGGGATCGACCGAATCCGGATCGACTTCCCTGGTCGAGATGTCCACGGACAGTTCGACCCATTCGTAGTGCAGTAAATAGATCAGGAAATCCGGTTCGCCTGCCAGGGGATCGCGTTGCTGCATGAACTGCATGAACTCTTCCGGAACCTGCCGGAAATAGGGTGTGCGGCAGCGATGGGCTGCAAAAAATTCCCTGACCAGTTGCCGCCACTTGCGCTTTCCAAGGATGCTGCACGCGACCGGAAAGCATGAAGAGACGACGTTGAATATGTTCTTGAACAGCAGTTCGTTATAGATCTTCATGCGGCGGGCAGGCACGCCTGCCGGGCGCTTGTTCGCCTTCGGATCACGAATATGACTGGTGAATTCGCGCTGGTAGCGCTGAAACTCAGGTACGGATCGCGGCGCCGACATGATTTTGGCTGTTGGCTGACTGGTAGTGTTGTTGCAGGGACGCAATCCGGGCGACCTCGGTAACCAGATCCTCCAGCGGCGGTATGTTGAAATCGCGTTCGAGCAGCGTCGGTGCCACACCGATATGCCGATAGGTGAATTCAAGCAGATCCCAGACGTTGTCCTTGACGTCTGATCCGTGCGTGTCAACGAGCAGGTCCTCGCTCTGCTGAAAGTGTCCGGCCATATGCATGTAGACGATGCGGTCTGCGGGAACGCCGCGCAGGAACGAGAGCGGGTCATAGCGGTGATTAACGCTGTTGACATAGACGTTGTTGACGTCCAGATGCAGCCAGCAGTCGGCTTCTTCAACGACGGCATTGACGAACTCGAGTTCGCTCATTTCGTCAACGGGCGATCTGGTATAGAAAGATGCATTCTCTACCGCGATGCGCCGGCCGAGAATGTCCTGGGTCTGGCGAATGCGTTGTGCGACATGGCGTACCGCTTCCCCGGTAAACGGGATCGGCAGCAGGTCGTACAGATGGCCATCGTCACTGCAATAGGAAAGGTGTTCCGTGTACAACGCAACACGGTGCAACTCAAGAAAACTCCTGAGCTTGCGTAGAAAGACTTCGTCGAGCGGGGCGGGCCCGCCAAGGGAAAGGGAGAGGCCATGACAGACCAGGGGGGTGCGTTCGGTCAGTGCGCGAAACGCCTTGCCTTTCGCACCCCCCATGTCCATCCAGTTCTCCGGCGCGACCTCGTAAAAGCTGATTACTTCCGGCTTGCCTGCAGTCAGCGCCGGGATCAGTTCCCGGCGTAACCCCAGGCCAGCACCTTGAAGCGCCGAATCAGGCATCATCGTTAAGCGTTAACGCGCCTTAGCTGTCACCTCCGCACTTGGACTCACCGCACTTGGCCTCGCCGCCTTTGTCGTCTTTGTCTTCGCCACACTTGGCTTCTTCACCCTTGAGTACGCCAGAGATCTGGTAGCCGCTCTTGAGCGAGTCCATGTGGAAGGGGTTGTTTGCAGCGTTTGCGACAGGAACTGCAGCGATCGACGCGGCAAATGCCGTACCGATTGCCAATGAAAGAGCATTTTTCTTGGTTGCCATGGGTCAAATCTCCATTACATGAGGTTGAAAGTCTTTGATTCGGCGCCAGGACGCGTCGAAACCGGCTTTTAGCAAGCATGTCCCGATCCATCGTGTTCCGGGTCCGCCTCCAATATACGTCAATCCGGGTGCAACGGATGCGCCGCTGCCGGGCCCGTCCGGGGTAACGGCTGGCCAGAAAGGCCTTGAAACCGGTTGCGCAATACCCATATAGCCGGTGCAGGCCGAAAATGGCCCACAGATACAAGGAGACTGACATATGGCAAATTTGACCCGATACAGCCCGTTTGACGAGGCTTTTGACGATATTTTCAAAGGTTTTTTTGTCCGCCCGGTCGCGTTCGAAGGTAACGCGCAACCGCAAGTGAGCATTCGCATGGACGTTTCGGAAAACGAGAATGCGTACGTCGTGCACGCCGACATTCCGGGCGTCAAGAAAGACGATATTCACGTGACCATTGAAGGCAACCAGGTCGCGATCAGCGCCGAGACGAAAAATGTGCGCGAGCAAAAGGAAGGTGAAAAAGTGCTGCGATCCGAACGCAGTTACGGCAAGGCCTATCGCGCCTTTACCCTGGCCCAGGACGTGGACGAGGCCGGAGCCGAAGCCAAGTATGTCGATGGTGTGCTGGAGCTGACGCTGCCGAAGAAGGCGGCGACATCAGCCAAGCGACTTTCGATTCAGTAAGCACTGGCCCGGTGCGGGCTGGAAACCACAAGAAAGGGGCGGCCAATGGCCGCCCTTTTTCTGTTTTGGGGCGGTGGTTGCTGCTGCGTCGGTTAGAATCGGCCGGTCAACCGATCAGTTCGCGCGGAAGTTCCAGTTATGACCATATCAGCGACCGACGCTCGCAAGAAGGCCCAGATCCTCGCCGAAGCGTTGCCATATATCCGCCGTTTTCACGGCAAGACCATCGTCATCAAGTATGGCGGCAACGCAATGACCGATGAGCGGCTCAAGCACTCGTTTGCTCGCGACATTGTGCTGCTCAAGCTCGTGGGCATGAACCCGGTGGTGGTGCATGGTGGCGGGCCGCAGATCGATCAGATGCTCGGGCGCGTCGGCAAGAAGGGTGAGTTCATACAGGGTATGCGGGTGACCGACCGCGAAACCATGGACGTGGTCGAAATGGTGCTGGGCGGCCTCGTGAACAAGGATATTGCCAGCCTCATCAATCAGGCAGGTGGTCGTGCGATCGGGCTGACCGGACGCGACGGCGCGTTCCTGAGGGCGCGCAAACTGCGCGTGTCGAATCAGGACCAGATCGGGGAAATGATCGATATCGGCCAGGTCGGCGAGATCGAATCGATCGACCCCGAGGTGATTGCGTTGCTCGAGAGCCGTGAGTTTATCCCGGTGGTAGCGCCGATCGGGGTCGGTCCGGAAGGTGATGCCTACAATATCAATGCCGATCTGGTCGCTGGCAAGCTGGCGGTGGTGCTGCGTGCTGAAAAGCTGATCCTGCTGACCAATACGCCGGGTGTGCTCGACAAGGACGGCCAACTGCTCACCGGTCTGACGCCACGCGAAGTCGATACCCTTGTTAGTGACGGGACCCTGCATGGTGGCATGCTGCCAAAAATCGCTTCTGCGCTGGATGCCGCCAGGAGCGGCGTCAAGGCGGTGCATATCATCGATGGCCGGGTGGAGAACGCAGTACTGCTCGAAGTGTTGACCGACCAGGGTGTTGGTACCCTGATTCGCAGCCACTGAGTAGGGTATGTCAGGCGCCGCGGTGAGCGTGCGGGGTCAGATCCGGCGCGTGCCTGATGGTTGCCCGAACCGCCATGTCCGGGTGGATTGAACGATGGCAGCATTTCGCAAGACCTGGATTTTTGATCTGGACAACACCCTGCACGATGCCGGGGCGCACATTTTTCCGCATATCAACCGGTCGATGACAGAGTATGTGCAAGCGCACCTCGGGGTCGATCGCTCCGAGGCCAACCGTGTGCGCGTCGAGTACTGGCAGCGCTATGGTGCCACATTGGTTGGCCTGATGCGTCACCACGATGTCGATCCCGGACATTTTCTGCGCCAGACCCACGATTTCCCCGAGCTTGAAAAGATGGTCGTGGCAAGGCGCGAGCTGCGCTGGACACTCAAACGCCTGCCGGGCCGCAAGCTCGTATTTTCCAATTCACCGATCCACTACTCGAGGGCGGTGCTGGGCGTGCTCGGCATCGAGGACATGTTCGACGACGTGTTTTGCATCGAGCGCACCCGATACCGGCCCAAGCCCGAGCCGAGTGGATTTCTCAGACTGCTCAATGACCACCGCCTGCACCCGAAGCGCTGCGTAATGGTGGAGGACAGTCTCGACAACCTCAGGACCGCGAAACGCCTTGGCATGGGCACGGTCTGGATTGATCCGACGCCGCGCTCGCCGTCATGGGTCGATGTAAGCATCCGTCATTTGCGCAGCTTGCCGCGCTGCCTCGCCCGGCTGGTCTAGGCTGGTGTGTCGCACAGCCCGGCCCGGGAACAATGCGAGGGCCGTGACGCATCAGACGGTTAGCAGAGCTCGCGTCGTGATAAAGTGCGAATTATCGGGCCACAGGGCATGGCCGTATCGCTTCCTGACCCTGTTCTTTCGTCTCAGTTGAATCCAATTCGGCAGGTAACGGTACAGAGAGATTCATGGCAGCCAGATCAGGAGAGCGCAAGCTGCAAATACTGCAGACCCTGGCAGCGATGCTCGAGAACCCCAGGGGAGAGAAAATCACCACCGCGGCTCTGGCCGCTCGCCTGTCGGTGTCCGAAGCGGCCCTGTATCGCCATTTCGCCAGCAAGGCGCAGATGTTCGAGGGACTGATCGAGTTCATTGAGCAAACGCTGTTCGGCCTCGTCAACAAGATTTCCGTAGAAGAGCAGAGCGGGCGCAAGCAGCTCGAAGCGACCATGTCGATGCTGCTCGGTTTCGCGCAGAAAAACCCGGGGATGACACGGGTATTGATCGGTGACGCGCTGGTCAACGAGGACGAGCGGCTGCAGGCGCGCATCAACCAGTTGCACGGCCGGCTCGAGTCGACGCTAAAGCAGGCGCTGCGCTTTGCCATCACCGAGAAGGAAATCGACGAGGAGACCGAAGTCGATGCGAAGGCAAACCTGCTTCTTGCCTTTGTGGTGGGGCGCTGGCACCAGTTTGCCAAGAGCGGTTTCAATCGCGATCCGATGCAATACTGGCAGGCGCAGTCGCAGGAGCTGATCTGAGGTCCGGCTGCGGGCCAAGCTGAACACACAGCATGAAGATACTGGCACCGCTTACCCTGATAGTGATGTTGTGCGCTTGTGGGCCAAGCGACAAGGAATATCAGGTTGCGCTGATCGGCACCTGGGGCTCGCGTGAAGTCGGCCAGGACGATGTCATCGTGGAGACGCAAACCACTCTATTGCCGGGCGGCCGGGTGAACTGGAGCGGGGAGTTGCGCCTGCCGGTTCCACCGACTTTCTATGTCCCGCGTGGCGTCAGCCACGAAGTCAAGAACGGGCGGTTGATCTTCTATTTCAACGCCAGCGGTGCGTGGTTCGTGCGCGACGGCTATCTGCACACCAAGGTTGAGGACTCGACCCTGCCGAGCATGATGCCGGTCGGGTTCTCGACTGCGTGGCAACTCAGGCAAGTCAGCGACAAGGAACTGATATACGTCTCGGCAGCCAACGGCCGCACACGGGTAGAGTATCGAAACGACTGAGCGGGTGCCGCGCGCCCGAGCAGGCTAGCCCGCTTCGCAGGACGCCTGGATTTCGCGCTGTGCGGTTTCACCGCCGACGCAGACCGGACAAGCGGGATCTTTTCTCAGGCGCACACTGCGCCATTGCATCGTCAACGCGTCCAGCATCAGCAACTTGCCACTGAGCGTTTCACCGGTTCCGGTTAGTACCTTGAGTGCTTCGGCTGCCTGGGTTGCACCGATGATGCCGACCAGCGGAGCGAACACCCCCATCACGGCGCAACGCATTTCCTCGAGGTCACCGGACTCGGGGAAAAGGCAGTGATAGCAGGCATTGGCGGGGTCACGCAGATCGAACACGCTGACCTGGCCATCAAAGCGGATAGCCGCGCCCGATACCAGGGGGCGGGCAAAACGCACGCAGGCCCGGTTGATTGCATGGCGAGTGGCGAAATTATCGGTTGCGTCAATGACCAGGTCGGCCGATTCCACCAATTGCTCGAGGTGCTCACCGGCGACGCGTTGTGCGACGGTTTCCACGATGGTCCCGGGATTGATGCGCGCCAGCGTGTCACGGGCGGATTCGACTTTCTTGCGGCCGACCGAATCGGTGTAGTGAACGATCTGGCGCTGCAAGTTGGTCAGGTCGACTTCATCGGGATCGCATATGGTGAGTTTGCCGACACCACTGGCAGCAAGATAGAGGCTGGCAGGTGCGCCAAGCCCGCCGGCACCAACCAGAAGTACGTGCGAGGCGAGCAATTTTTCCTGGCCATCGATCCCGATTTCGGGAAGCAGGATGTGGCGGCTATAGCGTAAGAGCTGGTTATCGTCCATGTCCGATGCGGCGCCGATACGGTTCAGTGATCTGTCAGTGGCGCAATCCGGGGCAGACGAACAACGGGCGCCGGTAACGGCGCCCGCAGCTCAAATCAGGAATCCTCTTCCTTGTTCGTGATGATCTGCAGGCCCTTGAGCAGATTCAGCGCCTGGGTAAGCTGATAGTCGCTGGTGTCTTCCGCCTGCGAATCATCGCTACCGGACGCACCTGCTTCGGGTGGAGGAATCGTCATGTCCGGCTTGTCGTCGACAGTGTCACCCTGCGGGTTATCCAGCCGATTTCTCAGGTCCGCTTCCCGCACGCGCAGGCCTGCCTCGTCGGCCTCGATGTGTGCATCTTCAACGACGATGTCAGGTGTGATGCCCTTGGCCTGAATCGAGCGACCGTTAGGGGTGTAATAACGCGCCGTGGTGAGTTTGATTGCAGTGCCGTTGCCGAGTGGGAGAATCGTCTGCACCGAGCCTTTGCCAAAGGTCTGTGTCCCCATCACGACTGCGCGGCGGTGATCCTGCAGCGCTCCCGCAACGATCTCGGACGCCGATGCCGAGCCACCGTTGACCAGAACCACCATCGGCACGGACTTTACGGCCTTCGGCAGATTCGCCAGATAATCACCCTTGACGCCGCGTGCGTAGTACTCGGGCCGGGCATAAAGGCGCATGCGCGCATCGCTGGTACGCCCTTCGGTGTAGACGACCAGTTTGTCTTTTGGCAAAAATGCCGCCGAAACCGATACCGCGGAATTGAGCAGACCACCGGGGTCATTGCGCAAATCCAGGATTACGCCTTTCATCGGGCCTTTGTTGTCCTTGAATTTCTCCTCGATTGCTTCGCCGAGCTTCTCACCGGTGTGCTCCTGGAACTGGGTGACACGGAAGTAGGCGTAGCCGGGTTCGAGCAATCTGGATTTGACGCTCTGGATCTGGATGATGGCCCGCGTAATTGTGACCACATGCGGCTTGGCATCGCCTTTGCGCACGAAGGTCAGGGTGATCTTCGTGTTCGGCTTGCCGCGCATCAGCTTGACAGCATCACCCAGCGTCATGCCTTTGACGTTGGTCTCGTCGAGCTTGATGATCAGGTCGCCCGATTTTAAACCGGCTTTCCACGCGGGCGTGTCTTCGATGGGGGCGACCACCTTGACGAAACCGTCTTCCATGCTGACCTCGATCCCGAGGCCGCCAAATTCACCCTGGGTTCCGACCTGCAGTTCCTTGAACGCTTCTTCGTCCAGATAGGCCGAGTGCGGGTCAAGGCCCGAGAGCATGCCGTTGATGGCTGCCGAGATGAGTTTCTTGTCGTCGACCGGCTCGACGTAATCGTTCTTGATGCGACCGAAGACTTCGGTGAACGCGCGCAAGTCGTCGATCGGCAACGGGCCCGAATTGCGGTCTGCCACCGCTGAGAAATTAAGACTGATCAGCACCCCGGCAACGACACCGAGCAGAATCAGGCCAAATTGTCGAAACTTGCCACGCATTGTTGTGCTCCTTGTCAGACGGCTAGTGCAGCGCCATCCGGAAATTCAAGTGGGGGTGACCCCCTCCAGTTAAACGAACCCGCTTGATGCGGGGTGAGTATCTGAGGTCCGGCTCATCCGGCCTGGTTCGAACGGCGGCAGGCTTATTTCAGCCGAACCCACGGAAGCGGGTCAAACGGCTTGCCGTTGTGACGAAGCTCAAAGTATAAACCGGATTCAGCGCTTCCCCCGCTGTCGCCGACCGACGCAATCGTATCTCCCGCATTCAATGTATCGCCAACGCGACGGAACAAAGCCTCATTGTTGCCGTAGAGGCTCATGTAACCGGAACCGTGATCCAGAATAAGAAGGTTGCCGAAACCACGCAACCAATCGGCATAAACCACCTGTCCGGGAGCAATGGCCTTGACCTCGTTACCTTCCTTGGCAGCAATAAACAGACCTTTCCAGGACAGGCCGGTATCTTTTCTTGGTCGCCCGTAACGGTTGGTAAGTTCCCCGATGACCGGCAGTCGCAACTTCCCCTTCAGTTTGCGAAAAGCAGCATTTCCCAGGCTGGCATCTGGAAGTGATTGATTTTTCAGGCGTGCCGCCTGTCGGCGTCGTTCCGCCTCTTCAGCCAGCTTCTTGATCAGTGTGGTCAGGCGCTGTTCGTCGCGTTTGAGCTTGGAAATTTCGTTGCGTTGCCGGGCAATGTCATCGGATGTCTTGCTCAATACGCGCTGACGCTTGCGCTTCTGTTTTTCCAGCTTTTTCTTCTGACCGGCGGCTTCTTTCTCGAGTTGCGCAAGTTGCGCACTCTGGTTGCGTTGCTGTTGTGTCAGATCATTCAACTCTTCAAGACTGGACCGCAGTGAAGCGATCAGCTTGGCCCGCGCTCTGGACACGTATCCGAGATAATGCAGTTGTCTGGCGGTTTCGTTGGCATTCTGGCGGTTGAGCAGCAAGCGCAGCGACTCCGGTTGCCCGGCAATGTATTGACGGTAAATCAGCTTTGCCAGTGACTCGCGCTCGGAGGCAATACGTTTTTCCAGTTCGCTGGATTGCTTCTGCAGCTCGCGGATTTTGGTGTTGATGCGCTTGCTTTCGTTGGCAAGCTCGAACAATCTGCGATTGGCCCTGCTGATGGCCCGTTCCGAATCGCGCAGTGCGTCGGCCGCGTCGGATTTGCTCGATTCCGATTTCTCGAGCTCTTTTTGCAGCGCCTCGATGCGGCTGCGCAGTTCCTTGAGTTCCTTTTGTTCCTCGGACTGCGCTATGGCTGGCGGGGTTGCGAGACCGGCACCCAGCAGCGCGACAATAATGCACGCGTGCAGATGGTGCGCATAGTGCCGTCGCAAGCGCTCAGGCACTTGCCTTCGATTGTGCGGCAACGGCAGCTGCCGCCTGCTTCGCTTTTTCCGGATCACCCAGGTAATAGTTGCGTATCGGTTTGAGGTCGTCCTCGAGCTCATAGACCAGCGGGATACCAGTGGGGATATTGAGGCCGACGATTTCCTGTTCCGAAATATTGTCGATGTGTTTGACAAGGGCTCGCAGCGAGTTTCCGTGCGCCACGATCAGGACGCGTTTGCCGGCTTTGACCTGTGGCGCGATGGTTCCGTTCCAATGCGGAAGAAATCGCCCGATGGTGTCCTTGAGACATTCCGTAAGAGGCAGATCGTTGCTTGCCACATCCCGGTAGCGCAGGTCGTTTGCCGGATTACGCTCGTCAGTTTCCTCCAGCGCCGGGGGCGGCGTGTCATAGCTGCGTCGCCAGATCAATATCTGTTCGTCACCGTATTTTTTTGCCGTTTCGGCTTTGTTCAAACCTTGCAACGCGCCGTAGTGGCGTTCGTTGAGCCGCCAGGACAGGTGTTGCGGAATCCACATGCGGTCGAGTTCGTCCAGTGCCAGCCACATGGTGCGTATGGCGCGCTTGAGAACGGAGCCGTAGGCAAGGTCGAAGTCAAAGCCGGCTTCCTTGATGAGTCTGCCCGCTTCAAGTGCTTCTGCCTGGCCGCGCTCGGTGAGATCGACATCGGTCCATCCGGTAAAACGATTCTCCTTGTTCCACACGCTTTCGCCATGACGTAGCAGCACAATCTTCTTCATTTTGTCATCCCAATCCGTATTTCGGTTCCTGTCGGTATTGCAGTTGTTTCCATGCGTGAGTCTAGCCGAAAGAGCGTTGCCGGTAGCCGGCCCATGATCCACGGCGCACGGACATGATATAGGGTTGCAACATATTGCCCGCCATATCGTGTGACGGGTCGATTATCATTACCCTGGATTCGCATCTCACCGGGGTCAGTGTGCCGAGACTGTTTCGCCAAATGCGTGCGCAGCTGCCGTTGTTCATGAGCGTGACCTGCCTGGCGTTGTTGCTGGTCTTGCCGTTCGTCTTGCCGTTCAATACCCTGCCGGTCACCACGTTCTATCAGGAATGGGTCGCGTTTGCGCTCGGTAGCATCGTGTTTGTTGCCGGCCTGTGGTGGCAGCGCGGCGAAGCCATTGTGATTCCGCGCACGGTGATACTGCCGGCGGGGCTGTGCGTGCTGTTGCTGGCGCAGGCGCTGATGGGGCGGCTGGGTTACTGGCAGGTCGGCACTCTCGGCGTGATCTATCTGGTCTGGTCGATTGTAATGCTTTGTGCCGGCGCTACGCTGTATCGGCACCTCGGTGCGGATCTGTTCTGTGTCACGTGCGCGTGGGCGTTTTGCATCGGGGCACTGATCAGTGCCGCGACCGGTCTGGTGCAACTGGCTGGTTGGCAGCCTGGCGGGCTGGTCATGTCGATGATAGGGCCGCGAGTACACGCCAATCTGGCGCAACCAAATCATTTTGCTGCCTATCTGTGCCTCGGCCTGTTTTCGCTGTGTTACCTGTATGCGGCAAACAGGATCAATGTTTACTTCGCAGCTGTGCTGGTGGCATTGATGCTGCTGGCCGCTGATGTTTCCGGTTCACGCAGTGTGTGGGCTTATCTGGTCGCCGGACTGTTGTTGGCGGGGTGGACGCATTATCGCGCCAGAACCCGCCAGACGCGATTGCTCGGCTATTCGGTCCTCGCGGTGTTTGTCGGCATGGTCGTCGTATCCATGCTGACAACTGCATTGAACGATCAGGGGGTGGTTTCCGCCGATGTGCTGCGCGGCGCGCACTCGCAAGGCGCGCGTATGCTCTCTGATGTGGCGGGCGTGTCACACCGGCGCAGCATTTGGTCGGCAGCATGGCGGATATTCGAAAGCGCGCCTGTTGCCGGTGCCGGCTTCGGTGGTTTCGCCTGGGCGTATTTCCGTCTGGCTGGCCGTTTGCCGGCGGGTCAGCCTGAAGAAATTGTCGATCATGCCCACAACGTTGCTCTGCAGATGCTTGCCGAGTTCGGTCTGCCAGGCGCGATTTTGCTGATCGGTGCAGCGATTGCCTGGGGTGTGGTGGCAATGCGGACCCGGGCCGGCTTGCACAGTTGGTGGGCGCTGGCCCTGGTCGCTGTGATTGGCCTCTACAGTATGGTTGGCTATCCGCTTTGGTATGCCTATTTTCTCGGCGTGTTCGCGATGCTGGTGGGCGCTCTCGACCGTCCGGTCTGGCAGCTCGCACCGTCGAGGCTCTCGCGTATTGCGATCATCGGGGCCGGTGCCATCATGGCGTGGGCGCTTGTCAGCGTCCTTGTTGACTACCGTCTGGCCGAAAGACTGGGCATCGAGTCCGCTGCCACGCGTGACAACCGGGGCCTGATCGTTGAAGCGGCCCGTGCTTCGCACGCCTCCCTGTTCGGTCACTTGATCGAGCTGGGCATTGTCCGAACCATTGCACTCGATCAAACGGCGATCGATGCCAAGGCGGAACTGAATGCGCGAGTGCTTCGCGTATTTCCGGCCCCCGATGTGGCTTACCGTCAAAGCGCGCTGTACGCGCTGCAGGGCGATATCGGTGCAGCGTTGCCCGCCTGGGACCTGGCGGCGCGCGCCTACCCGGGTCATGCAGGCGCGATGGCAGAAATGCTCGCCGCACGGTTGGCGGCGGGGGAAGTGATGCTGGCGCCGCTGGTAGAATACGCGGCTTCACGCAACAGGGGAACGCAGTGACAATCGTAGAGTTTGCCACCAGGAATCTCTGGCTGGTCGCAATCGCAGTGATCAGCGGCGGCTATGTGATCTGGCCGTGGATATCGAAAAACACCAGTGGTGTTCGCGAGGTCGGGCCGATGGAGGCCGTGCAGTTGATGAATCGCAATGATGCGGTGGTGCTCGACGTGCGCGAGCAGGCCGAGTTCGGCAACGGCCACATTTCGGGCTCGAAGCACTTTCCCGTGGGCTCGCTGGAACAGCGTAGCGGCGAGCTGAAGAAGTTCCTGAAGAAACCCGTGCTCGTTGTATGCGCCAGCGGTGCGCGTTCGCGAAAGGCCTGCGGCACATTGAAGAAACTCGGTTTCGAGAATGTCACTGTGCTCGCGGGCGGTATCGGTGCCTGGCAGCAGGCGAATTTGCCAATAGTAAAAGCATAGCAATGCCGGAGGATGTCACGCCGCCCGAAGTGGTGATGTATTGTACGGCCATGTGTCCATACTGCTTGATGGCTGACCGGCTGCTCGAGCGCAAGGGCGTTGGCGCGGTGAACCGGATCAGGGTAGACATGGAGCCCGGACGACGCCGCGAAATGACCGAGCGGACCGGCCGCACAAGCGTACCGCAGATATTCATCGGTGAACTTCATGTCGGTGGCTACAGCGAGCTGTCATGGCTCGACCAGGCGGGCAGGCTCGATTTACTGCTCGAGGGCGTTTTCAATGCTGGCGGCGAAGCCGGAATTCAGACTGAGAGGTCACAATGAGTGAACAGCAACAAGGCGGACAGGCGGTCTTTGCCATTGAAAAACTCTACGTAAAGGACTTGTCGCTCGAAGTGCCGGGCGCGCCGCAGATCTATCAGGAGCGTGATGCGCCGCAGGTGGAAGTGTCCATGAACAATTCCGGGAAAGCGATCAGCGATGCGCACTATGAGGTCGTAATCAACATTACGATCACCGCCAAACTCAAGGACAAGACGGTGTTTCTTGTCGAGATCGCATACGGCGGCGTGTTCCAGATCCGCAACGTGCCGGCCACAGAAATCGAAACGGTGCTTGGCGTGACCTGCCCGAACATCCTGTTTCCCTATCTGCGCGAGGTCGTTTCCGAAACGGTGTCGCGTGCCGGATTCCCTCCGGTGATTCTGAACCCGATGAATTTCGAAGCGATCTACCAGGCGCGCAAGAAGCAGGGCGACGCACCCACCGAGGCAGACTCGACGACCCATTGATGCCGATCTGTCGGGTTATCGCGATCATGCTTGGGGCTATTGCGCTGGCGATCAGCGCGATGGCCCATGCGATCGAGTTTCGATCCGTGTCAGACGAGATTGCGCTGCTCTATGATGCGCCGTCGAAAGATGCCACCCGGCGGCTGATTCTCACGCGTGGTTACCCGGTTGAGGTCATTATTGAAGCGGGCGACTGGGTCCGCGTTCGCGACGAAGTCGGCACGTTTGGCTGGATCGAATCGAGGCGGCTTGCTGCGAAACGAACCGTGATGGT
>JASFUE010000018.1:0-18934 GCA_050050435.1 Burkholderiales bacterium
TTCCGGTGACATCGACAAACGGGGATGATTTCAGGCGTTCGATGTCCGCTTCGATCACCCGCCGCAGCTGTGTGAACTGCGGCCGCTCCGACTTGGCGAGACGCGCATCCGCTGCCTGCAACGCAACCAGAGCCGCCTTGACGTTGTCGGCAAGTTGCAGCTGCTGGCTTGCCACCAGCAAGATCTGCTCGACCTGGGTCAGCGTCCACTCGTCTCGCGATCGCGACAAGTCGTTGTACAGCGACTCCATTGCCAGGCGCTGATTCTCGAGGCCCGCCAAACGCGCGTCGAGCTGTCCGATCCGGGCTTCAACGTCACTCGCAACGTTCTTCGCATCATTGGAAAGCTGCCGGCTATTGCTGCCGATCGTTTCGATCTCCCTGAGCCTGCTCGCCACTTCGGTATCAAGCTGCTGGCTTTGACGCTGCAATTGATAGCCTTGCCAGCCGGTATAGGCCGCAGCGGCCAAAGCGACAAGCAATGCGAGAACGGCAGTGAAACCGGCAGCGCCCTGCCCCCGTGCCTGCGGTGCGACGTCTGCTTCGTGGGCGTTTGCCACCGGCTTAGCGCCAGTTTCCTGTTCCACGTCAGCATGAGCCTTGCGGTTTTCACGCCGTCGCGCCGATCTGGCCTTGGACTTGGAACGCTCGTCGCCCGCCCGCTCCGGGTTGTCGGCCTGCTCGTCCGTGTTTTTAGTACTCATGACATATCCGTCTATTTCAGAGTGTGCGTTGTGGACACTTCAGTCAGGGGTGATGGATCGCGACGCCTGCAGAACCATGTCAGGAGACCGGCCATAAGGCCATTATCCCCTCCCGTGGTGACAAATATTACTTTTACCGACCGCGAAAATCCGCGTGCAGCAACGTGAGGGTGATTAACAAACAGCGGCGTCGTGCGCAACAATTCTCCATGTTCACCAGCCAGATGAAACATATTGTCCAGTATCTCACCACTGGTTGCCATCCACGCGCCAATGCGCCCATTGCGCAGCAGGGGCTCGACATGGCTGAAACTTCTCTGTGGCAGGCACCGGCGGTAGCACTCGAACGGTACTACATTGGCCCCACGGCCTCGCAGCACGCGATCCAGTTCATCGCTGCCTCCTTCGCCCCTGACCACCAGCACCGTCCACCCCGAAACGTGGTGCAATTGCGGACAGTCAACAAGCGCCCGGGCACCACTGGACCCGATCGGCGCAATCACATCGCTGAACCCGTGTTCCTTCAGGCCGTCCGCGGTGCTCTGACCAACGGCGGCAATACGCACGCGCTCGAGCGCGCCATAGCGCTGGTGCATTGCCGGCAAGCCAAGCCGCACCGAAGTCGGACTGACGAAAACAACCAGATCGACATCGATCAGATGCGGCGGAAGTGACTGCATCTGTTCCGGTATCAAGGGCTCGATCTGCAGTCCGGGAAACATGACCGGCTCACCGCCGTGTTGCCGGATCTCGCCAGCCAGTGGCTCGGACAACCCGCTCGGGCGCGTCACCAGCACACCAACGCCATCAAGCTTACAGGCCTTCACCCGGACAATTCCAGCGAATCAAGAATCTCCCGTGCGCCGCGGTCAATAAGCCGGCCAGCCAGGGCAATGCCAATCTGTTCGGGGACGGTGTCTTCAGACAACGGCATGGTCAACTCTTCCTCGATCAGTGTGGAACCATCCGAAGAAGCGACGAAACCCCTCAGTCGCATTTGCTCTGCCTGAATTTGCGCATAGGCGCCAAGCGGCACCGTGCAACTGCCCGCAAGCGCCCTGGACACGCTGCGCTCGGCTTCGACACAACGCCGCGTTGCGGCATCTTCGAGTGGTGCCAGCAACTCGCGAAGTCCGGACCTGTCATCGCGGCATTCTATTCCCAGCGCCCCCTGACCGACTGCTGGCAGGCTCTGCTCCGGCTCCAGCAAGCAGGTCATCCGTTCCTGCAACCCGAGGCGACTGAGTCCGGCCGCGGCCAGAATGATTGCCGCGAACTGACCTTCGTCGAGTTTGCGCAACCGCGTCTGGACATTGCCACGCAATGGCTCAACCACGATGTGGGGGAACCTCGCCTTGATCTGGCTTTGCCTGCGCAAACTGGAGGTGCCGACAACGCTTCCCGGCGGCAACGATTGCAAATCCGCAAACCGGCTCGATACAAAAGCATCGCGCGGTTCTTCCCGCGCCAGGATAGCCGCAATGTGAAAACCCGGCGGCAACTCCATCGGCACGTCTTTCATCGAGTGCACGGCAATGTCGGCGCGCCCGTCATCGAGGGCTGTTTCAAGCTCCTTGACAAACAACCCCTTGCCACCGATCCGGGCAAGCGAGCTGTCCAGACGACGGTCACCCTCGGTTGTCATGCCAAGCAAAGACACTTGCAGGCCGGGATGATGACGCTGCAACTGCGAACTGACATAACGCGCCTGCCACAACGCAAGCGCGCTTTCACGAGTCGCAATCACAATGGAATCGGGCAGGTCAGCCAAAGCGCTTGTTCAACCAGAATATCAGACCGGAGTTCAGGCCGGCAAGGCATTGCCAGAGACGGCCGCACACGCCTAGTCTAACCGCTTAGAACACACCGGTCAGGCAGCTGGCAGGTTCAGCCCGCGCGGATTCATTGGCCTTGACTGGCGAAGCAGCTGCGCGCGCACGTATTGTACTGCCGGTGTCCCGTTACAGGTCTCGCGCGCCGCGTACCCGCGTTCGGTCGCGCTCGGCCTGAAAGGCGGCGAATTCGGACGCATCCATGCGCCAGAGGCCGCTGCTGGTAACCCTTTCGAAGTATTGCTCGACGAACCAGACCTGGTCATCGCGCTTCCAGACGCCATACCGGTTCTCGAATACGCCCGCCATACCGGCCTTGAGCAGCTCGGTGCCCAGGCGCGGGGTACCCAGTTGCGCAGTCAGATTTGCAACCACCGGATCGAAGCGGGACTCGCTGAACACAAACACCGACCGGACCAGCAAACCATCGCGATAAAACAGCGCCATTTCGGTGACAGGCTCACCGCCGATCTGAACCGCCGCCACGCCGCGCCGGCGACACTCGGAATCCGTTTGCGTGCCGGTACATTCAAACTGGTCGTGATCGACGGAATCGAGCCGCTGGTTGCTCGCCGCGACCTCCGGCAGACCCGCGGCATGGCTGATCGCCAGAGTAATGACGCCGGCAAGCGCAAGCAGTGCCGGCGCAACCGGTCTCAAGATCGAAACCGGCCGCAGACCCGCAACCCGCGCCTTGGGACCGGCCGGACGGCGCATCATGCCTTCTTGCCGAGCTGCCTGATGACCGGCTGCTGGCGGCGACTGACGGGCAATGCCTCATCAAGGCCGCGCACGCGGATCACCCATCGCCCGTCGGCACCGTCCTCGGATTCTTTCTCGAATGACTGTATGTAGTCCTTGGCAACGAGGCAGTTGCGATGGATGCGCACAAAGCGGTCCTGAAACTCTTCCTCCAGGCGCGACAAGGATTCTTCCAGAAGCAGTTCGCGCTCGGTGGTTCGGATCGTCACATACTTGAGTTCGGCGCGCAGATACAGGATTTCGGATACCGGGACCAGCTGGATTTTGCCGCGTTCGTGAACCGACAGGTGAGTGCGGGCGTCGGTTGCAGCGTCGTTCAATACATCCAGCGAAATCCGTGTTATGGATCGCGCCCGTGCCAGTGCGTCATGCAAACGCCGCAGCCGGATCGGCTTGACCAGATAGTCGATTGCATGCAATTCGAATGCGCTGATCGCGTAATCGTCGTAGGCCGTGGTAAACAGGACATGCGGCGGTTCGTCCAGTTTCTGCAGATGCCGCGCTGTTTCCAGACCGTCCATTTCCGGCATCCTGATATCGAGCAGGACAACGTCCGCGGGACGCTTTGCGAGAAGCTCGAGCAAACGCACTCCGTTCTCGGCTTCGCCAACCAGTTCGATGGGCATCATCTCTGCCACATCTTCGAGCAGACTCTTGATGCGATTACGCGCCGGCGCCTCGTCATCGGTAATCGCGATTCTGAGCGCAACGCCGGCCATCAGGCCTCCTTGGTCTGCGGCAGGTTGATACGCACCTCGAAGCGCCCGTCGCCGGACTTGGTCGTGAGCGAGGCTTCAGCGTCGAAATGCAACTTCAGGCGTTCCCTGATATTTTCCAGCGCCATCCTGTTCCCGGACTGTTGCCGCGAAGACTCTGGTACGGGGTTGCTCAACACCATCTCGAGCCGATCGCCCTTGCGATGGATGTCGATGGTGATGACGCCGGGTTGCGCCGAGGGCTCGATGCCGTGATAGACCGCATTTTCCAGCAAAGGCTGCAGTATCAGCGGCGGCACCATGATGTTTTCGGGCAGCTCATCGACATTCCATTCGATATTCAGGCGGGCTTCGAGTCGCAACGACTCGAGGTCGAGGTATTGCCGGCACAGCTCGAGTTCGCGTTCCAGTGGAATCAGCTTGCGATTGTCTGCCATCAGGGCGCGAAACAGTTCTGACAGGTCTTCCAGAGCCGTTTCGGCACGGCGCGGCTCTGCACGCATCAGGCTGAGCACCGCATTCAGACTGTTGAAAAGGAAATGAGGCCGGATACGCGCCTGCAGCGCCTGCAGTCTCGCCTCGGTCAGTGCCGGAGACAGCGCCCGGTTTCGAAGATCGAAATAGCCGATCAGCGCCAGCGTAAGGACGGCCGTAAACAGCCAGTGGCGCGCAAGCTGGTCAAGCACGTGATCTTCCGGGAGCAGCAACCATACGAGTTGAAGCATTACTGTGACGACTGCCAGCTCGATCACCACAATGCAAAGCACTGCCAGCCGGAAATCAATGCGCCGCAACCACCTGGTGAAAATGCCGAGGAGCAGTAACGAAATGATGGTGACCGGCAACACGAACGCAATGGCAGCGGCAGAGGCCTCGATCCAGCCAATCAGTGTATCGTTGCGCAATGCTTCGGCCAGCAGCGCAGCGATGGAGACAAACGTCAGTATCAACAACATGACACCGAGATTGCGAAAATCCGGCAGCGTATTGGCTGGGGGGTTCTGATTTATACTTGCCATCGATTAACGGAATGCTTTCTGGTCCCGATTGAGGACCTGAACGCCAAACACCCTGAAGCTTTGCCTATCATAACCATGTGAAACGGTTCGCCGGTTTCATGTTCAAGGTCCAGATTCTCTTCATTTAGCGTCGCACACGATGCAACCTGACAAGACCAACCCGGAAAGCGGCAACAAGGCCTGGTCCGGCAGATTCAGCGAACCTGTCGCCGAACTGGTGAAACGTTACACGGCTTCCGTCGATTTTGACCAACGCCTTGCCCAATTCGACATACAGGGCTCACTCGCCCATGCGAGCATGTTGCATGCCTGCGGCGTGCTCTCGGCAGACGATCTTGCCGCTATTGAACGCGGGCTTGCGCAAATCGCCGCGGAAATTGCTGATGGCAGCTTCGACTGGTCCGTGGACAGGGAAGACGTTCACCTTAACATCGAACATCGACTGACTGAACTGGTCGGCGATGCCGGCAAACGACTACACACCGCCCGCTCGCGCAATGACCAGGTTGCAACCGACATACGCCTGTTCCTGCGCCACACAATCGATGAGATCCTCGATGAACTGCGTTTGTTCCAGTCGAATCTGCTCGACCTGGCCGAGCAGCATGTGCACACGCTGATGCCGGGCTTCACCCATCTTCAGGTCGCGCAACCAGTCTCATTTGCCCACCATTTGATGGCCTACTACGAAATGACCCTGCGCGATGCGCAGCGGTTCACCGAGTGCCGCGCGCGCGTGAATCTGTTGCCGCTCGGTGCCGCGGCGCTTGCCGGCACGACCTTCCCCATCGATCGCGACAGGGTTGCTCGCGAGCTTGGATTCGACGGGGTGTGCCGCAACTCGCTGGATGCCGTGTCCGATCGCGACTTTGCCATCGAATTCTGCGCCGATTCCGCATTGCTGATGACGCATCTCTCGCGACTGTCGGAAGAGCTGATTCTGTGGGTTAGCCCGCGCTACGGCTTCATACGCCTTGCAGACCGTTTTTGCACCGGCTCATCGATCATGCCGCAAAAGAAGAATCCGGATGTTCCCGAACTGGTCCGGGGCAAGACCGGGCGTGTCACCGGCCACCTGGTCGCGTTACTCACATTGATGAAAGCGCAGCCGCTCGCCTACAACAAGGACAATCAGGAAGACAAGGAGCCGCTGTTCGATACCGTCGACACGGTCCTGGCGACGTTGCGCATCTATGCCGACCTGTTGACCGGTATCGAAGTGGACACCGAAGCGATGCGAGCCGCTGCTGCCGAAGGTTTTGCCACTGCAACCGATCTGGCCGATTACCTGGTCCGGCAGGGCCTGCCGTTTCGCGAAGCGCACGAAGCGGTTGCACGCGCGGTGCGGCTGGCGGCCGAAAAAGGCGTGGACCTGGATGGTCTGTCCCTGGAGGAACTGCGGCAATTCTCGTCATTGGTCGATAACGACGCGCTGGACCAGCTCTCGCTCGATGGCGCCCTGGCCGCCCGTAACCATGTCGGTGGGACCGCTCCGGAGCAGGTGCGCCAGGCAATCCGCTCGGCGCGTAAGTCCTTGTCCGGTTGATCCCGCCGGGCGGCTCAGTCAAACACGGCTGGCATAAGAGCGCAACCAAATGCGCATACCCGCCGCAAACGAATCCGTCTGGCAATCGATCGGGGCCGCAATCTGCGAGAACACGGGACAACCCTTCGCAATTACGAATGTCACGCCGGTATCCGGCGGTTGCATCAACAAAACAGTTGTCATTGATGATGGCCTCCGCAGTTTTTTTGTCAAACTCAATGTGGCCGCCAGTGCCGGCATGTTCGAGGCCGAGACTGACGGCTTGCGCGAGCTGGACAAAGCCGGTGCGCTACGCGTGCCGCAGCCTGTTTGTCACGGGAGCGACGGCAAGCATGCATGGCTGGTACTCGAATTTCTCGACCTTTCTGGTTCATCTCGCCCGGGCGCAGCGCAGGGCTGGGAACAGGCCGGCCACGCTCTGGCACTGACACACCGGTGCCGCCAGCGGCGCTATGGCTGGCATCGTGACAACACCATCGGCTCGACGCCTCAAATCAACACCTGTGCTGATGACTGGGTCGAATTCCTGAGACTACAGCGCATTGGCATGCAGCTCGATCTGGCCGCGCGCAACGGCTACCGTGGCCTCCTGCGCTCACGTGGTCCGCAATTGCTCGACGCACTGCCGCAGTTCTTTGCAGATTACACGCCGGATGCGTCCCTTCTTCATGGCGACCTGTGGTCAGGCAACATCGGATTTATCAGCGGCGGCCAACCCGTCGTGTTCGATCCCGCCGTCTACTATGGCGACCGCGAGACCGACATAGCCATGACCGAGCTGTTTGGCGGCTTTACCCGCGATTTCTATCGCGCCTATGAAGCAGTCTGGCCACTCGACCGGGGTTACGGCGTTCGCAAACACCTGTACAACCTTTACCACCTGCTCAACCATCTCAATTTGTTCGGTCTAGGCTACCTGTCGCAATGCGAGGCCGCCATCGACCATCTTCTGGCGCAACTGGATTGATACCCTTGTTGATGATTCGAGGGCGGACTGATACATTCATCGTGCTGACTTGAACCCCTTCGGCCACCGCCACGCTGCGGATCCAGGGCCGAACCAACAGAACGTATTTTTATCCGTGGTTGGCGGAGGAGAACCAGAAAAAATGAAAAACCTGACTCAGGTGACACGACCGCTGGTCGCGGCGTTTGTCACAATACTCATCGTTGCCGCATCACTGTCGATCACGCCGTCGGCAACGGCTGCTGACAAACCCATTCGCATCGGCCTGGTCACCTTTCTTTCCGGACCGGCCGCAGGGCCATTCGGAGTGCCGGCACGCATTGCCGCCGAAGCTGTTATCGAATCGCTCAATGCCGGCAAAGCACCCGCGCCCTACAATTCAGTCGGTTTTGGCGGTACTCCACTGGAACTGGTCATCATCGATGAGGCAGGCGGCGCCACCAAGCAGGTTGCCGAATTCCGTAACCTGGTTGAGCGCCAGCAGGTCGACTTCGTGGTCGGCTACATTTCCAGTGGCGACTGCCTGGCGATTCCGCAGGTAGCTGATGAACTCAAGAAGCTGACTGTTTTGTTCGACTGCGGTACGCCTCGTGTGTTCGAGGAAGCCTCCTACAAGTATGTTTTTCGCACGCGTGCCCATGCCACCATGGATGCCGTCGCCGGTGCACGCTACTTGCTCGAAACAAAACCGGACCTGAAATCCTACGCGGGCATCAACCAGAACTACGCGTGGGGCCAGGATTCATGGAATGACTGGACGGCGGTGATGAGCGTGCTTCGCCCGCAGGCAGAAGTTACGACATCGCAGATGCCCAAGTTCGGTGCCGGACAATACGGCGCCGAAATTTCAGCGCTGATGCAAAGCCATCCGGATGTCATTCATTCCAGCCTGTGGGGCGGCGATCTTGAAGCATTCATGCTGCAATCGACGCCGCGTGGTCTGTTCCGGCGCAGCGGGCTCGTTCTCATCGCAGGCGAGCCCAACCTGCACCGACTGGTTGGGAATATTCCGGACGGCACCATCGTCGGCGCGCGGGGACCAAATGGCGTGTTCGCGCCCGAGAGCGCCCTGAATGACTGGCTACGCAGCATTTACAAGGGAAAGACCGGCATGGAGCCGAACTATCCGGCCTACAGCGCATCCCAGGCGATTCTGGGGCTGAAAGCAGCGTTTGAGAAAGCGCGCCTGGACAAGGTCAAAAGCGCCACGCCGATGGGCGCTGCCGAAGGTGTCAAGGAAGGCATGGAGAAGGCGTATTCAATGCCTACCAACGACGAGGTTGCCGCCGCTTTTGAAAACCTGACCTTCCAGGCACCCAGCGGCAAGGTCATGATGAGGCTCGGCAACGGACACCAGGCAGTTCAGGGAACAGCCTACGGCAGCACCCGCACTGTTGGCGGCAAGATTGTGATCGAAAACATCAAGCACTATCCGGTTGAGGCGGTTCAACCTCCCGTCGGTATCAACAGCATCGACTGGATCAAGGGCGGGCTCAAACCCGGCAAGTGGTAATCGCTGCGTGATTCGCTCGCAACGCGCCACAACGCTGGCGCGTTGTGCCTCTCGTTTCGCTTGCCAACATTGACACACTGATGACACAACTGCTCGCCGTTCTCATCGACGGTCTGACTTACTCCTCCTGGCTGTTCATCATGGCCATCGGGCTGACGTTGATCTATGGCGTGATGAAAATTCTCAATATCGCGCACGGCAGCCTTTTCGCTCTTGGCGCCTACACGGCAGCCTCACTGGCAGGGCAGTGGTTCGCGCACGGGTATGCGCCAATGGGCTCGTTTGCGGTCATGCTGGTTGCGGCAATTCTGGTAGGCATCATCGCCGGCCCGATACTCGAACGCGGCCTGCTGAGATTCATGTACGACCGCGACGAGATCGTTCTGGTGCTCGTGACCTATGCAACTTTTCTCATTCTTGAAGACTTCATCAAGCTGGTATGGGGCGTGGATCCGTATTTTCTCTACCAACCCTACGGATTGCTGGGCACCTTCGAAGTCGGAGATCTGATTTATCCCAACTACAACCTGCTGCTGCTCGGTGCATCAATTATCATCGGCGGCCTGCTCGCCTGGACGCTGACGCGTACACGCCACGGCAAGATCCTGATCGCAGTTATCCATGATCGCGAAATGGCCGCCTCTCAGGGTGTCAATGTCAGCCGCGTGTACTTTGTAACCTTTACGCTCGGGGCCATCCTCGGCGCGCTTGGTGGCGCCCTGACTGCACCGATGATTTCGGTTCAGCCCGGTATTGGCGCCGAAACGATCGTGCTGGCGTTCGCCGTTGTGGTCATTGGCGGCCTTGGCAGCTTGCCAGGCGCTGCACTGGCGGCACTGCTGGTCGGCATCGTACGCGCAGCCACCGTTCACTACCGGCCGGAACTCGATTTGTTCAGCATCTACTTTGTGATGGCGGCGGTTCTGATCGCGCGTCCCAAGGGGCTGTTCAGTACACAAGAGGCGCGCAAGATATGAAGCTCGACCCGACTGTGCGGGTGCTTACAATCGCAATGGCCATACTGCTGGTGGCGACGCCTTTCCTGCCCAACTGGATCAGGGACCTGGCAACCGTTTCACTGTGCTACGGCATCGTCGTACTGGGCATGATGTTGCTGGTCAGGACTGGCCTGGTTTCGTTCGGTCATGGACTTTACTACTGCCTCGGCGCCTACGCGGCCGGCACCCTCGAACCCCTGTTCGGAATTACCGATCTGGCCGTAATGATCGGCTCGTCTATCATCGTGACCGCGGCGGTGTCGGCCGTGCTCGGCTTGCTGCTCAGAAAATACCGCGAGATTTTCTTTGCGATGCTGTCGCTGGCGTTCTCGATGATTCTCTACGGCCTGCTGGTCAAGACCTCTTCACTGGGAAGTACCGATGGTTTCAATGTCACTGCCACGACCATGTTCGGGATCAAAATCGCAGGGACAAGCTATGAGCGCTATCTCATATTCGCCCTTACGGTACTCATTTGTTGGGTGTGCGCGCTGCTGATGCATTACTACCTGAAATCGCATCGCGGCAGACTGGCCGAGGCGATTCGCGACAATGAGTTGCGCGTTGAGTACATGGGTGCGTCGGTCGCCAATACCATACACTTGCACTACGTTTTGTCGGCCATTCTGGCCGGGCTTGGTGGCACCCTGATCGCGGTGAGCATCGGGCATATTGATCCGGAGATGGCGTACTGGACGACATCCGGTGAATTCGTTTTCATCACCATCCTCTCCGGGACTTCCAGCGTGCTGGCTCCATTCCTTGGCGCCACCATCTTCGAAACCATCCGCAGTTTCGCCTACGAGTATTCACCCAATACCTGGCAAATGGCATTGGGCATTACCATGTTGCTGGTCATCATGTTCCTGCCAGGCGGCCTGTGGTCGCTGTTCAAACGGGCGAAAAAGGCAGCGGCATGAGCACGATTCTCGAAACCAGGAACCTGCAAAAACATTTCGGCGCGGTCACAGCGGCGGCCGACATCAGCATCTGTATCGAGTCAGATACCGTGGTCGGTTTGATCGGCAGCAACGGTGCCGGCAAGACAACCTTCCTGAACATGGTGACCGGCTATCTGAAACCTAGCAGCGGATCGATTTATTTTGACGGTCGCAACATCACGGCGCTTGGCCCGCGGCAGATCACCCGGCTTGGCATTTGCCGCTCGTTCCAGATACCGCAATTGTTTGACACTCTGTCAGTTCGCGACAATCTGCTGGTGGGGGTGGGCATCATCGCCACGGCAGGAGAAAACTGGGGACAGGCCGCCAGCACGGAAGGCTCCGCGAGTTCGGCGGTCGAAACGATGCTCGAGCGCTTCGACCTCGGCGCTTATCGCGATATGCCGGCGGGCGCGTTACCCGAAGGCGTACGCAAACTGCTCGACATCGCAATGGCGATGGTGGTCAGGCCGCGCATTTTGCTGCTCGACGAACCAACATCCGGCGTATCGGCAGAGGAGAAATTCGGTTTGATGGATCTCGTCATGGAAGCGGTGCGCTCACAAAAGGTGACCGTACTGTTCGTAGAACACGACATGGAAATCATCAATCGCTATACCCATCGCGTGATCGCATTTTCGGAAGGGCGCATCATTGCCGACGACGAACCCGAAATCGCGCTGAACGATTTAGAAGTGCGTAAGTACGTGATTGGCGAAACGCTTCATGCAAAACAGCGAGGCAGCAATGCTGCATCTTGACAATGTGGACGTTTCCATCGGTACTGTCAGTATCCTGCGCGGCGTGAACATGGATGTGCCGGGCGGCAAGTTTACCGGCCTGATCGGGCGCAACGGTGCAGGCAAGACCACGTTGATGCGTAGCGTCATGGGATTGCTTCCATTGAACGCAGGTTCAATCGACTTCGACGGTAAAGCTTTCGGCAAGACTCCGACGCACCTGCGCGCGCGCAACGGCATCGGTTATATGCCCGAAGATCGCCGGCTGGTTCCCGATCTGAGCGTAGAAGAAAATGTACTGCTCCCGGCATGGTCCGCGGGGAGAAAAGACGCCACCGTGCGATTGGGCAAGATTTACGAGCTGATACCGGAAGTCCGTGATTTCGCCAATCGCAAGGCTTTGCAATTGTCAGGTGGGCAGCAAAAACTGGCCGCGCTGGCGCGGGCACTGATGTGCGGTACCCGGCTGCTTTTGCTCGACGAGCCATTTGAAGGCGTAGCACCTGTGCTGGCGTTGCGTCTGGCCGAAGTGATTGGCGGCTTGCGCGAGCAAGGGGTGGCCATCATCCTGACCGAATCGGGCCTCACCCATTCGCGCGAATTGCTTGATCGCATCTACACAGTTGATCGCGGCGAGGTCAGCCTTGCCCAGGGATAAGGCGTGACAGGCGTTCGGGCATCTGCTTTCATGGCAAGCTTCGTGCGGATTTTTGCAGAGCAAACCTTGAACTTCAGCAATAATCAGAGGTAGAAATGGCAACCAGAAACGACAAGGCCGGTTTTTCCACTCGCGCCATCCATGCCGGGCAGAAACCTGATCCGACCACCGGTGCAGTCATGACGCCGATCTTCGCAACCTCGACGTACAAGCAGAGTTCACCTGGCGTGCACACGGGATATGAATACTCGCGCACCCAGAACCCGACCCGGCATGCGTTTGAGAACTGCATCGCCGATCTGGAAAGCGGCAACAAGGCTTATGCGTTTGCGTCCGGGCTGGCGGCAAGCGGCACGGTGCTGGAGTTGCTCGAAGCCGGCAGCCACATCGTCGCCATTGATGATACCTACGGCGGATCCTGGCGCCTGTTCGAACGCGTTCGCAAGTCTTCGATGGGGTTGCGGGTTTCCTACGCAGATCCCAATGTGGATGGCTCCATTGCCGCTGCGATGCAAAAAGACACGCGGATGATCTGGGTCGAAACGCCATCCAATCCTCTGCTAAAAGTCACCGATTTGAAGCAAGTGGCGGAACTGGGCAAAACGCGTGGCGCGATCACCGTCGTCGACAACACCTTCGCTTCACCATTCCTGCAACAACCGCTCGAACTCGGAATCGATCTGGTCGTGCATTCGGTCACCAAATACATCAGTGGGCATTCGGACATGGTCGGCGGTATCGTAGTCACGCGCGACCGCGATGATCTCGCCGAGCGTCTCGAGTTCATGCAAAACGCCGTCGGATCGATTCTCGATCCATTCTCCTGCTTTCTGGCACTACGTGGTGTGAAAACGTTGCCTCTGCGCATGAAGCGGCACTGTGAGAACGCAATGGAAATCGCGCAATGGCTGCATCAGCACCCGAAAGTCGAGCGTACGGTGTATCCAGGCCTGGCAGACCATCCCCAACATTTGCTGGCCCGGGAGCAGATGGGTGCCTTCGGTGCCATGATCTCGATTTATCTGGACACGGATATGGATGGAGTGCGCCGTGCGCTGGAGGCCTGTAACGTCTTTACCCTGGCGGAGTCACTCGGTGGCGTGGAAAGCCTGGTCGGCCATCCGGTTACCATGAGTCATGGCACCTTGCCCGTCGAACTTCGCCAGCGACTGGGCATTACCGATAATCTGGTGAGATTGTCGGTCGGTATCGAAGATGTTGGCGATCTGATTGCCGACCTCGATCAGGCATTGGGAAAAATCTGATGAAAATTCAGCGTCGCTGGGCACATGCAGGTATCTTCGCAGTCTGCGCCGGCCTGATCGCGTTCGCCATGGTTCTGCAACACGTCATGGATCTGGAACCATGCCCGATGTGCATTCTGCAACGCTATGCATTCATTGGCGTCGGACTGATTGCGCTGGCGGCGGCAATACACGATCCGCGCGGACCTGGACGCTGGATTTATTCGGGATTGCTGGTGCTGGTTGCCGGACTTGGCGCCGGCGTGGCGGCTCGCCACGTCTGGCTGGAGCACAATCCACCGGCTATCTATGACTGTGGTGCTGACCTCGGCTTCATGGTTGACACCTTCCCCCTGGCCGAGGCGCTACCGATGATTTTCCGTGGCACCGGGGACTGCACCGAAGTGTTATGGCGCTTCCTCGGATTGTCCATCGCCGAATGGGCTTTGATCTGGTTCCTGATTTTCGTTCTCGCCGAAACTTACCTGGTGACGCGCAAATCTCCGGCCCGGTAAACGCTTCACCTCAATTACCGGCGGTAACGGCCGAAAGCTCCCGCCAGAATTCCAGCGCGGTCTGGGTGCGCCACTGCACATGGCGTCGCAACGCCCTCGCAATCACCGGGGCGTACGGTGACGGGTGGTCCTGGGCAACGGCTTGTGGGATGCCCTCGGCAATCTCGTCCACCGTGAAGTAGGGAATTTCCTTCAACAGCAGGGAAAGCAGGAGCAGGCCGGCCTGGTAGATATCGACCTGCCGCCCGGTCGCACCGAACGCTCGCGGATCAATCACCTCCGGCGGGCGCATCCATTCAGCCAGCCTCGTCTGGAACGCCCGTGAATCGTTTTCGAGCCGGGTCAGGCCCAGGTCGCCAATCTTGAACGAACGCACAATGCGGTGAATGAACGCCGCCTGCTGGCGCGATTCCACGACAAACACATTCCCCGGATGCAGATCCTTGTGGATATAGCCATGCGCATGAATGTAATCGAGCGCCTGTAGAACATCGCGCGCGACATAAGGCAGCCAACGCTCCGAATCCAGGCCAATGCTGGTGATCACCTGCATCAAAGGGAAGTTGCACCGCTCGATAATCAGGTAGAACGTGTCCTGATGCTCGAATGCATCGCGCACGAAAGTAATGTTCGGATGGCGCAGGTCCATCAGCTTGCTGGCTTCCTGAAGCCAGCTCTCGCGCACTTCGGAATAGGGCCGGTCGTGCGGAAGGATAACCTTGGCAACCAGCGCGTTACCCCACTCGTCGCTGCACTCGTAGACGACACCGAATCCGCCACGACCGAGTTTCTCGCCGATGCGGTAATTACGATCGCCGTGGGAGATGACTTCGCCCTTTTCGGGCAAGCGAAACCGGCGTGGCTGACGCACGGTGATTGTTCGCTTGAGGACGGATACGCCTTTTTGTAAGGTGTCCTGCGAAATCATTTGCACAAATTTGTTGTCAATAGCGCGAAGGTCTGTCGACAAGAGTTTTGCTCCATTCACCAGCGTAAACAGTCGCAGTAGAAAGCGCGGTGCAGCTTCTCTGTCATCTAATCTCCCTTGGCCCCTCGCTGAATCAGGGATCCCCGCACACCCGTTTCTGCAATTAGGATGCCAACCTCCCCCCGGTGTCGGCTCGATAATGCGGCATTTACGTGCTATCCGGGCTGGAATCCGCCCCGCATACAGACGCAAATAGCTTCATCCGGCCGGCATGGCAGGACAAGTGCTGATCACAGTCAGTTACTGACGGTCTTGAGGGGCCAGCCGCAAGAAACCGGAATCACGCCCGGCAAATTCGGCTGTCTTGTTTCAGCAAGTGCGTGTCAGGGATTTGTGGCAACCGTGACGCCAATCATGGCATCCCGGGAAATCAACTGCGCAAGCTGCGCTTCACTCCAGCCTTCGGTTCCCTCGGGACGCTTTGGAATCACCAGATAACGCATGTCCGCGTTCGAATCGTGTACACGAACAACGACATCGCCGGAAATTTCAGTACCGAATTCGCGCAGCACTTCACGCGGGCTGTTGACCATGCGCGAACGATAGTTGCGGCTCTTGTACCAGTCTGGCGGCAATCCGAGCAAAAAACGCGGATAGCACGAGCACAGTGTGCACACGACCACGTTATGAACCTTGTCGGAATTCTCCAACGCCACCAGTTTATACAGACCGCGCTCGAGACCGAGCGAAGCGCAAGCTTCGTTGGCGTCTTCGAGCAGCAGTTTTCTGAATTCCGGATCCGCCCACGCTTTTGCCACAACACGCGCACCGTCACTCGGTGAGCGGCTATCCATTGCTTCGACCTCGGCACGCACTTCATCAGCGGTGGCGATTCGTTTTTCGATCAATAATTCACGCACGGCAATTTCCATGGCGCGCCAGTAGGTCAGCGTGTCATCCTGGTCCGGCCGCAGCGGATGGCGATGCGGCACGCCTTCGTCATGGTGATGTTCGCTCATGCGCGCTCCGATGGATCCGTCAGCCAATGCTGGTAGACCTCGAGGTCGATCGTGTCCCCGCCTGGTCCGCAATAGCCTGGCCAAATATCTGACTGCCGGAAGCGCACCCGGTACAGCGGCTGGCGCGGTAAACCTGGCCGTGCATAGGCCAGTTCCTCGGGGTTGGGGTATGCGCCGCAAAAACGCTCTACCACACCGGTCTTGCCGCGTATGTAAAAAGGTGTGCGCACATGTCCGATCGGATAAGCGCGGCGAACGGTCACCTTATCGCCAACCCGGAATCGGGGCGTAATGGGTTCAGTCTGCGCCATCGCCCCTGTCCTGCACATCGGCAATACGGCGGCCAAGTTCATCGACACTGATCACGCCACGCTGGATCAGAGTTTGCGCCACGGCCCAGATCCAACGCTCGTAATAGCCCATCTTGTCGTAGGCATCCGCACCGAGACTTTCGATATTGCGCCGTAGTTCGTCGACTGTCATCAGGCTCTTCCGTGACAGAAGGACCATCATCGCGTCGACCCGTTTTTCCCATAAGGCGTAATCGTGCTCGGACGGCACCACCTCACCGCCAGGCAAGCCACCGATATCGTGAACGCCGCGAAATGTTCTCATTTTGTCCATCGACCGAAACAACAAGGGCCGGCAATCATGCCAGCCCTTGTTGTCTGAATGATGCGCCTATTTCTCGAACAGCTTGTGAAGCTCTCCGGACTGATACATCTCGCGCATGATGTCAGCCCCGCCAATGAACTCACCGTTGACATACAACTGGGGAATCGTAGGCCACTGCGAAAAGTCCTTGATGCCCTGGCGAATGTCGTTATCGGCCAGCACGTTCACGGTTGCAACGTTTTCCGCGCCGCAAGCTTCCAGAATCTGCACGGCTGCGGCTGAAAAACCGCACATGGGTGCTTCCGGCGTGCCTTTCATGTAAAGCACCACCGGGTTCTCGTTTACCTGCTTCTTGATAATTTCCTGAGTATCCATAACTACCTGCCTGGCTCCTGTAATGACGGGTTCTAATCCCGTCGACAAAACAAAATGTTTCTGCTCTCGCGGCCCTGGCCGCGCTCACAAGCTGCATTATCCGCCGCCCGCTGTACCCGTCAACCAACGCCCTCCGCTCACCCGCGGTATGCCCGCCAGGTCGTGCTCCGACACCAGTTCGGAAAAGCCCGCCTGAATCAGCAAGCGCCTTACTGCGTCGGCCTGATTGTAGCCATGCTCGCATAACAGCCAGCCGCCATTGGCCAGATAGCCGGGCGCCGTTGCAATGATGTGCGCCAGCGCATTCAACCCCTCAGGGCCACTGACCAAAGCTTGCTGCGGCTCAAAGCGAATATCCCCTCTAGAGAGATGGATATCGTTGTGCGCCACATATGGCGGATTGGACACAATCAAACCGAACTGCGTTTGCCCGACAGCGCCGAACCAGTCTCCTCGCAGCAGGTGCAGCTGCTTGTCGTATGCGTCACCGAGCAACCGGCGCGCGTTCGCGTGCGCCACCTCAAGGCAGCCGGCCGAGACATCCACAACTGTAACGTCTACATTGGGGCGATTGAGCGCAATTGCAATTGCGACGGCACCGCTTCCGGTACCCAGATCCAGCACTCGCTCATGCTGCTGCGGGTCGAGCCGCTCTAGCGCCAGATCGACCAGCAACTCGGTCTCCACGCGTGGTATCAATACGTCGGGCGAAACGGAAAAGACGTGACCGTAAAACTCCCTCTCACCCAGTATGTAGGCAACCGGCTCGCCGCGCAGGCGCCGCTCGATTGACTTCCTGTAAGTACTGTTTGTCGCCGCCTCGACCGCCAGCTCCGGATGCGCAATCAGGCGTGCACGCGTGATGTTCAATGCCCGGATCAGCAACAACTCGGCTTCGGCGCGAGCCTCGCGACCGGACAGTCCCAGCGCTTCGCCCAATCGCTTTGCATCCCGTTGCAGCACTGCGCCATGCGCGGTCGCAGTCACGCTCACAACGGTGCCACCTCCTGCGACAGGCTTGCCAGCTGCTCCGTCTGATGCTCGGCGGCCAGCGCATCCAGCAACTCATCGAGATCACCCTCCATGACTTGCGGAAGTTTGTACAGCGTCAGATTGATGCGGTGGTCACTGACCCTGCCTTGGGGAAAATTGTAGGTACGAATGCGCTCGGAGCGATCGCCACTGCCGACCATTAACTTGCGGGTGGCCGCTTCGTGCGCCTGCTGCTCGCGCATTTGCACGTCCCTGATGCGCGCAGCAAGAATCGAAAGCGCCTGCGCCTTATTCTTGTGCTGCGAGCGGTCATCCTGGCACTCGACCACGATTCCGGTGGGCAAATGCGTTACTCGCACGGCCGAATCGGTCTTGTTCACGTGCTGCCCTCCGGCGCCGGATGCGCGATAGGTGTCGATTCGAAGCTCAGCCGGATTCAGGTCAACGTCCTCCACCGCATCGGCCTCCGGCATGATGGCAACCGTGCAGGCGCTGGTATGGATACGGCCCTGTGTTTCTGTTTCCGGAACCCGTTGCACCCGGTGACCGCCAGACTCGAACTTCAATTTCGAATACGCTCCGGTACCGGAAATTTTCGCGATGATCTCCTTGTAGCCTCCAAGCTCGGATGCACTCTGTGAAACGACGTCAACGCTCCAACCGTGGCGCTCGGCATAACGGCTGTACATTCGGAACAGATCACCGGCGAATAACGCCGATTCATCGCCGCCGGTGCCCGCACGAATTTCCAGAAAGATGTTCTTGTCATCGTTGGGATCTTTTGGCAGCAACAGTTTCTGCAGCTTCTCTTCGAGCACCTGCAATTTTTCCCGGCCGGATTCAATTTCCG